>JBAQZL010000161.1:0-56046 GCA_049790955.1 Acidimicrobiales bacterium | reverse complement strand
CTCCACTACAAAACCGCGTGAGTGGAAATAACGAATGGCGACAGTTACAAATTGTGGAGAACAATGACGAGATCATTTTCTCCAGTTGTGATGACGGAATGTGGACGTTTGGACTACCTGACAAGTCCTTCCGACGTGGTGGCCTCATCGTCGCGTATCTAACGGATTTTCCGAGGCTTGACGAAATTGATTCACTGGCAACTGTTGGCGTCAACCAGATCGTACTTCCATTCAGAAGATTGCCGGCCCCGATGCTGAAGTTTGCATCGAACCACGGTATAAAGATTGTTGACTGGGAGCGGGCTAACAAGTACGTGTTCCCGCGGCCGCAGTGGGAATACGTCGGACAAGTTCACGGGCCTCGCCATGTCTACAAGCGAGAGAGGAATGTTCGCGTCATTGGACTCAGTCGATCATCGACCTCTGACCTTTCGAAGGACTTGGGGATGTCAAGCATGGAGGTTGTGTCTCAACAACAGAATTGTCCTTGGGCCGAATATCATTTCAATACGAATTCCCAATTGGATCGAATGTTGAGTACTTGGGAATTGATTCCGGATTAGATGGAATGGAGACCAATCAGCTTGGCAAGATTTGCGCGATAAGTAGGGCGACTGGAGAGCGGTTGATGAGTACTGGTCGAAGGGCACTCTTCGTTGATACAGCCGACGTCGCACCTGCGGAGATGCGAATGTACCGAAGCCTCAATCCATATTTTTTCAGCGAAGAATGGCGAATACCTGTTCCGGGAACGAGTAGGTACTCTCACTCCGTCGAATCGATATGGCAGGGCTTGAAAGTGTTTCAGGATAATACGCAGCCCGCCATGTTCGCTCAACCCGCGTATAGACGCCCGTCGGAACTTCCCAGCGACTACAGGTACGAATCCACGAAATTCCTCTACGGCGATGTCAAGATCGACATCGTAGCTGCCCGTTACTTAATCTACATACCGGCTTATTTATCTGCGATCGAGCACGAATTCTCACTGCGGGCCCGAGAAAGCATCGTTGAACACTTACTCTCTGGGGCTGACGTATTTTTCTTCGACTGGGATGACAACTTCGACATTGAGAACCCGAATTCTTCATTTAGCCACTCTGCGATCCTCGAGGCATATTTTCGCGGAGAGTTGGAAGCTCAATACCTGCGAGGTATAGAGAAGCGCGCAAAGTGCAAATTGGGCTACGCACAAACGCCACCTGTTGGAATTCGCTCTTTGACTGAGTACTTCAATATTCAACAACTCTTGAAAGGTACAACGAATTGAAGATACCGGCCAATATTTCGAGGTCAATCTATTGGAGCTTCCAGTCATTGAAAGGACGGTCCGATCCGAAGGCCCCCCTTAATTTCTTACGACGTTCTCAAGAGTTGAGTTTGGACGAGATGCAAGAATTTCAGCAACATAAACTCGGCCGACTGGTCCAACATTGCTATGAGAACGTGCCTTTTTACACTCAAGCATTCAATGAACTCGGGCTTAGGCCGGGAGACATTCGAACCATAGAGGATCTTCAGAAATTGCCCATATTGAGTCGAGATCTCCTCCGAACGAGACAGCAAGACCTTCTATCAACAACTGCGGACCGGAAATCACTGCAAACGAATTTCAGTAGTGGTTCTACGGGAGTTAGGGCCGAATTCGTTCAGGACGAAGAATTTCGGATGTGGATGCGGGCGCATCAATTGCGAACATACGAATGGTGTTCCGGTTGGCAACTCGGCGAACCCTTCGTTCTCCTTTGGGGCTCTGAGATTTATTGGAAGTTAAAGAGTGTCTCGAAAAGTTTTGAGAATCTTCTCTCCAATCGACGTGAATTCAGCACTTTCAATCTTTCACCGACAACTATCGAAAGGTTCCTGCAGCAGTTAATTCGTTTCCAGCCGGCACTTGTCAGCACGTATGCGAACGCGATGCACCTTATCGCTCGAGCGGCCGAGGAGAATAATCTCAAAATCGACGGACTTCGTGCGGTTCAAGGCACGTCAGAACCAATGCCACCTGAACTCCGGAAAAACATCGAACGAGCTTTCGGATGTGAGACTTTCGACAAATATGGCATGCGCGAAACCAACATTGTTTCGCACGAAGCACCAACGCATGACGGGATGCTCATCCAGAGTGAGAACGTCATCGTCGAAATCATTGGGGAGAACGGAGAAGTATGTCCGGTGGGGACGCCTGGCAGGGTCGTTGTCACTACTCTTAACAATTTTGCAATGCCGCTCGTTCGATATGAGACGAGCGACATCGCCTCTCTCCTTTATGGTTCCTCGAAGTGTGGTCTCCCGTTTCCGAGGATGTCGTCGGTTGTCGGGCGACAACAAGATTTGATCTTGACTCCAAACGGTGACCACGTAGACGCATATTTGTTTTCATACTTGCTCATGTCAATGTCAGAGATCCATTGGTTTCAAGTCGAGCAAAGAGAACTGGAGAGTTTGATTTTGCGCGTCTATTGCCCGCTAGGTCTGCCAGTCACCAGAGTCGACGAGATCAGAGAACGGATCAAACGGCACACACGATATCCGTTCTCGATTGATGTCGAGACGCTTTCACAGATGCCTGAATCGTCCACTGGAAAATTTCGGCTATGTATATCGAATTTGAAGGATGGTCACGGTGTCTGAAGATGCGATACCAGATGACCAAATCATCATCAAGTGGAAAGAATTCGACTACGACTTGCGCTCAGACGGTGCGAATCAAAGCGCCTCGTCGCGCATTGTTCATCCCAGGGAGAACCGAGTCGACTTTGGTTGGATCACGAGTGCATTACAACGTGCAGGTATACTTCAACTTTCGGGATTGCCTTCGGCTGGCTCTCACATACTTTTGCCACTAGGTACCCGCATTTTAAGGATCTTTTCGAAGATCGTGCGGGAGGAATACGAGAAGTCCGGACTTGAGGAATTCGATTACCCCGTAATTGCAGGGGCCGAAATATACGAGCCGACGAGACAATTGCTTGACCTGAATGAGCGAATACTTTATGCGGCCCGTTGGAAGGACTGGGGCACCGGACACCGGAGGACGGTTCTCAACCCAACTGGTGAGGCCATAATCTATAGCCATTGGTCTTCACAGATCAAGGGTCCAGAAACGCTACCCGTACGAATGTATAGGCGCACTACCTACTTTCGACCCGTTACGTCGGGGGCACGAGTGGCCCTGTGGCATGGTATGGAGTCGCCCGACGTATTCGAGTTTCATGAAGCTCACGCATACGAGGCACAGGCACTAGCGTCGCTCCAAGAAGGCCTCGCAATGCTTCACCGGGTGGAAGACCGACTCGGCCTGCCAGTTATATGGTCGATTCGCCCACCTTGGACCAACAATGGCTCTATCTCCAATAGATCCTTTGGGGGCGATGTTGTTCTTCCTGTTTCTGCCACGACGCAAGTGAGTTGTATTTACGACCAAGGCCAGAAGTTCTCGAAGCCTTACGACGTTAAATGGCGAGACCGAGGTTCGTCAGAGTACGTCTATCAGATTTGCGGAGCCTTAACTCGAAGAATGATGTTGAGCCTTCTTGTCATGGCGCTACGCGTCGACGGAAGCATTCTTTTGCCTCCTGTTTTTGCACCGGTTCAAGTTGGGATCGTCGTAAGCGGAACGGGCTCTGACGTAGAGTTCGCCATTTCGCTCCAGCGCCAATTGCTAGAAAGTGGAATTCGAGTAGAGATGTCGCTACCAGAGACTAGAAACAGGCTCACTCAACGCGTCTCTTCGTGGAAGCAAGGAGGCGTTCCGATCGTGGCGATGATTGTCTCGGACCGCGTGCAGCTCGTAAGGCGAGTTGTTCTGATCGACAACGAGTCTGTGACGGAGGAGTCAGTTCACGAACCAGATGTTTCAGAGACCGCACTGAGCATACAAAGGCGCCTCGAAGTCATCGCGCAAAGTATTTTGCGACAGTTGCGGCGAAACGCAAGGGCGGAAGTGTGCGAAACGATCGAGAAGTGTCGGGAGACTCTCTCCGAGAGACAACTGATTGTGACACCGATGGTGCCGACTCGGAACGCTACAGAGCTTGTTGGCTCCTGGCGCCAGGGTGAAGTCTTGGGTTTTGTGAAGGCCTCAAGCGATGAATCCTGCGTTGTCACAGGAGAGCGAACCGCGATAAGAGCATTGATTTCCCCACGGACGTAACAAGCAATCTCGATCCATCGCCCTTCATGAGAGACGAGGTTTCGCCGAAAACGACCTATGACGCAATGTTCTGATTCGTATGGATTTACCGTGCTCGCTCGGGCGAAGGAAGTCATTCAAATCCCTTTCGCGGAGTGCGCAGATGGGTGACTTCGATCTGTCGAGCTTCAGATTCCACAGCGAGCGCACCAAACACATGGGGCCAAATATTCAGGTCCGATATATTCCAAGAATTCGGCTCTAACAGGTGTGGGGCATACTGAACGCTCCATCGCCGGGGGCCCGCTGGAACTATTTCAATGCTCGATGGTGCGATCGTCAGACCGTGACCGCTCGCCTTCAATAGAGCCTCCTTTCGAGTCCAATGCTTCAAGAGTGATGCGTCGCTCACATTTGAAAAGTACGAGAGTTCGCTGTTTGCCAGAATGTCTTTGGTTGCGCGCACCGAGAACCTTAAACTTCGGGGTTCTTCAATATCAACTCCGACCTTTGCATCCTGAGATACGGCTACCAATGCGATGTTTCCGGCGTAACTCAAATTGAAATCAAGACTCCCGTCCTGTTCGAGGACCGGCTTGCCGTGCGCTTTCCCACAAAAGGCACACTGTGAGGAGAAACGCAAGCTCTGCGGACTCACCTGCAAAAACTGCGACAGAACTTCCCTCTTGAGCGCGTGTGCACTGACAAAAGCAAGCGCGTTGGAGCTTGATCTAAAGGACTCGGCCCGAGCCCTTTCTCGTAGATTGATGACTCTCCACGAATAAGGTCTCCAGTCCGCATCGAGTTCTGCGTTCAACCACCAAAGTTCGACGGCTCGGCCGATGGAATGCCCTGCGGTCATGAATTGACTATTGGCATGCCGCCACTCCGTAATAGGACTGCCTTGCGGTCGCGCCGCGATGGATTTTGAAGTTCTCTAGAGTTGGGCCGAGGTGAACTTTATTGAGATTGACGTGTTTCGCGTATTCTAAAGGCGCAACGCTTGCGAGCAATGAGTAAATCGCGAATCGCAGATTTCCGTTGATACCTGGCACTCCAACCTCATACATATAGAGACCGCCGTCGTATACGAGACCCGTAGCTATTCCGCAAGCTTCATTTCGATTGTCCCTCGCTAAATAAAGCTTGATTTCTACCCCTTCGCACCGATTCCAACGTTCGTATCTTCGCTTGACTAGTTCAACGTGATCCTTTGCTCCGTGACGGGAAGCTCCCTCCACGAGCCATTCGAGCCATTCGGACTTCACATTGTGCCAATCTTGGACATCCACCCAGAGTCCATGTTCCTCGACCCTCTTTAAGTCATTTCTTCGGTTACGTCTTTGAACGCGAGATAACCTCCGTTCCCACGAGGGGTCTAGCACATCATTGAACGAGCACACTTGACCTGAGTTTCGCCACTTGGTCCCTATGGGCAGCAGTTTCTCGACTGCAATTTTGGCATTTTCCGAATAGAAGGGAAACACCAGACTCTTGTTCAATCCACAAGTTCGAAGTTGTAAAAGGAGGTGTCGGCCAAATCTTGATGACAGACCTTCTACCCGGGCATACATCTCCGACTCAAGATCGAGGCAGTTCCCAACCAATATGCAGTTGCTTGGACTAATCTCGTCGAAGCCCCATTTGGAAGGATCAAAGTGAGGGTTTGCCCATCTCGACGAAGTACCCTGTCGAACGGGCAAAACTACTCTCAACTGATCGTTCCATTCAGCGGCAAGATAATACGCGTCCCATCCGGCCAACTCTTCCTCTTGAATTAGTCGTTCGTAGTTATTAAAGACCGTTGAATTAATCAAAACGGATGCCAGTGGAGTTCTTCCGATCTCACGTATGCTGGCGAACCTTTCGACTCGAAACGCGTCCTCCATCATTACCCTCTTTAGAAAATCGAAACGTATCTAGCGTCGAACGATTGGTGGATTAGGTCTTCAAGCAGCAGGCGCGAAGATTTCCACCTCGCTCGTCGAAATATGATGGGCATGGAATTCACGGCTACGCTAAGTGGCACGGTCTGGGCGCTGAGTAAGATCCATATACCCCTCGTACGGAAGGGCCGAGTTCTCGGCAATGGCGTAAAGCGCGAGTTCGGAAGAGTGTCGATTAGCAAGCATTGCTAATTCGTATTCTCTGAGCACGAACTCGTCACGGTGGGATTCATCGATGTTCATAAATTCTGTTCTCGCCGCCAGTACTGCAGTCTCTTGGGGAGTGGGAGCGATTCCTAATCTCCTTGCTTCATTGTGGGCTAAGAGATAGAGAAGGGCTGGTCGATCAGAACGTCCCTTCCTTGTCAGATCCTTGCTCGAAGCACCGGTGAGAGCGACCACTTTGGTTTCGGCTAAGTCAGATCGGACAATCCGAACTAACTTCTCCCAGTTGTAGGTTGATTCGAAACTCCAGTCGACCGTGGGCATAGTTCCTCCAGACCGTAGATACTCGTCCAGCAATTTGAGTGCGGCGACGGCATCATCACGTTTTAGGTTGGGTTGTTTTTCATTCACCCACTGCCGGAGCATTGAAGTCTCCATATCGGTTATGCCGATCTCAGATGCGGCCAAATAGATTGCGTCCCAAGACCGGTCGGGGTAGTAAGTCCGCTTGGCGACACCCTCTAGCGCACGTCTATGCTCTTTCGATAAGACTCCGTCGGCTTCAGCTTGTTCAAGTCCAAATCGAATGTTGACCATCGCCTCGGATAACGGGCGGAAGTCGAATTCCCCTGACGAGTGCACAATGGTCACTTCGTCTTCATCTTCCAGTCGACCCTCTTCGTAGCCCTCATAGATACTTCCAACTCCGATCATCCCGAATGTCGAGAGTTCGGCGGCCCGGATCGCGCCCATGCTTGAAGCGCCGAATACGGGTATCCGTTCGCTAAGGGCAAAGAGAATTTCCTTATGCCAGACGGTGGGAACTTGTTCAAATAAGCCGTCGATAATGAGAATGGCTCTCGCTCCTTCAAGGGCTAGAGCACAGATGTCCCCCAATGAAACGGGCGGCAAGTAGACCGCATTCAAGATTTTCCGAGCTTCCACGGTTGAGAGACTGGGTCCTAGAAACACATAGACGTCGCTCATACTGGCTTCGACAATCTGGATCTACGGCCCGGGGCGTATCCAATAAAGAGAGAATAAAACTCAAGCCCTGGTATTACCACCTTCACCACTGGGACACCGATTTCTGGCTTTGTCAAGTCCACCACTATTGCAGTCGTTATGCCAACGTTAGCGATGCGATCCACTAGTTCATTAAGGTCTCCTTCGAGTGAAGATTTGCAAATGCTATTCGTGTCTTGGAACGATCTGAGTGTCGGCGTCTCAAAAAATAGACGGCGAGTAGCGTTCGCCGTGTCGGAGTCGTTCTGCGCCAAATATTGTCTCTTGAAGTTGTCGTCGCGACTCGAAACAATCACTGTCACACGGGATTGAGCTGCTTCAGTTAGGGCTCTCGAGAGGGCTATTTCTGGAGCGAGATGGCAACCGTACCCCCAGCACGCACCTAGAGCACGCCAGGCTGGCCTCTCTGTTCGATCAAGGATACATACTTGAAAAGCTGGAACCCCGACGTCAGATGTTACGTCCCACGCGGCGACGTCAACGTTTGCTCTGTCAAAGAGTGTCAGCAGTTCAACGCACGTCGGATCCCTTATTGACTCAAGAATGACTTTCGTTTCAGAAATTGGCGGAAGTGAAGTAGACCACCATTGAGTCAGCGCATCTCGTTCAATTAATTCGCACATTCCATGTATAACGGCCTCTAGCAAATTGTTTCCGGAGGCCAAGCCATTGCTACTTACTCGGAATACGGTGTTGGCGTAGTCGAGTCCGACTTTGTTCAAGGTCACCGTGTCGAAAGGTACCCACATCGGACCCTCCGAAATCAAATCGCGTCCTTCGATCCAAAACAGTGGGTCGTTGAAACTAACTACCGCTCTGGCCGCCGTTTCCCGACCCATAGGAGATATTGAATCTAAGCCCGCTCGTAGAGGTAGTTCGTTTACGTCCACGACATTCGCGAGTGTTTTCAGGCGACTGTACGAGTCATGCCGAAGAGGGGAATCTATATGTTCAGCGTGCCAATACTCAATGGATTCCATGTAAGCTGAGACTCGCGCTGACATGTGATCGACACCCTTTCCTTGAGATACTGAAAGCGATCTGGAGTTGGGCCTAATCGCGTTATACACCGGAATACCGATATTGTCGAGCCCGGTCATGTTTGCGACTCGTGTGATCCCCACCGTGGCAGCTACGTCACCGAACGTGTTCCATGTGTCTTGCGGAGAACACACACGATGTGTTCCCAGCACGTATGACTTTTCGGCATTATTAGAACGAGTTTGAATCGTCACCAGTTACCCCCGATTCATTCTGGCCACGCTGTTTGCAGAACTTGATATCGTCCGTGATGGACAATTGCAACTCCTACGCGTCGGACACCGGCTTCCAGCCCGACCGATGAAGGTTCAATCTCAATGGATGTATCCCGCGTAAGCATGACCATCTCTGACCTCGCCTCGGCGTGACCTCCTACGGGAGCAAGAACTGCTGTGAGCCATCCACCCTCGAATTCAGTCGATTCGACAAAAAGGACACTACCAACGCTACGTATCTTTGCCCGATTCTCGTCCCGGCCGCACTCGGCTATCTTTCCGCAGCGTTCGCAGAACCAGAGCTCGCGATCGTTTGAGTATTTGTCTCTCGAGGCAAGCCCTAGTACGAACAAATTCTTACCGCATGTATGCTTTTCTGAGGTTTTCTGCTCGGGCATGTAGCCATATATTTCAGAGAAGTACTCATGCGTATCTGGTCCGCGTAACCGAAGAACCTGAGAGAGAAACTCGCAAAATAATTTGTCGAGGGTTCTCACGTCGTCACTGTCCACTGATCCAATGCTCTGCCATTGTGAGGCTTCTCCCAGGAGTCGTGAGGATAGTAAATCCGCATCGAACGTGCCTATATCTTTGGCAGCCATAAGTACAAGTTTTGACTGCGATCGACGTTCGACGGTTCTGCTCGCTGCGGAATTCAAATCGCGGTGGGCACTGACATATTGAGATGATGACCGCGTTACTTCCGGAAGACGGATGCGCAAGCTGGCCAGTTCGCGCTCATGAGCTGGAATCGATTGCAATCTCGTCTCTGGATCACCGACGCAGACGTATGACGGGTCCGCAGAGAGTCCAGATCCGTTCAAGAGTAAAGCGACCTCGCCAACCGATCGTCCCGAAAGAAGTTGGCTCTGGACCTCACCAGCAGTTTCAGGTGTGGTGAGATTGATTCGAGTTGAGCCGACGATAGCTTGAATATCTTCTCCGCGAAGAAGCGCAGTCCACAGTAATGCGCTTGCGTCGAGCATCGCGTCAATTGGTGAAATACCCCAACACGAGATCAATACTAGTATTCGGGTGCGCAAAAGGCTTGCTCCGGAGAACGACGAGAACGAACGGTGTTCGACCCGGCATCGACCTCCTACTTGACACGGAAGTACCCGTCTTCCCTCAAGGTCTTTGCTGTTCGATTTCAAGTGGTCTGCTTGAACGCAGAGCACATGTTTCCCGAGGCGAAGGTCGGCCCCATTTCCATGTGTGTGCAAGATGACGGCATCGCTTCCAGATCTGAGTCGAGACATGAGCAGGTCGCTCTCACTCGCTCCGAACTGATCGTCGCGAACTCCATCTTGGATGAAGTCCGAATATGAAGTCATCGAGTGTTGGTACTCGCTTTTAGCAAGTGACAATTGTGCAAGACGCCGAGCTTCGACAACGAAATCCTGTCCCGACGTGCCGCAAGGAAAGATTCCGAGCGGAGTTCCAGTTGCGGAAGCAATCGCGTTACTGCTGTTTACAAAAGAGAATGAAAAATCCTTGTAGGGCAGTAGAACGAAAATTGAGCGGACGCCGATGCTAAAGAGATCCAAGAACTCCCTGGAGTCGGGCAGAGCAAGAAATGGGCGAGCACACAAATCTGCGTACATTTGACCGGCTTCGATGGCTTCTCCAACACCGATGACAAGGGACTCTGCGCCACTCGCCGTAGACGGGCTCATCACATGGTCTGCTTCGGTGGACGTGTAACCGAAGGATTAATCATTCCGTGTGTTGTTAGGAACTAATCGGAGTAGGCGCTAAGTCATTAGTACCGGTTTGATCCACGCCGGAGACGAGCACAGGCCGGTGGCCGCGGAAATGCGGCCGAACCTTAACAAAGGGTGCAGTAAATCGTAGGGCAAGACCGAGGCGATCCGATCCAGAAGTATTCGGCCACGATGAATGCACTACTCGATCACTGAAAATCACGAACTGTCCAGGCTCGAGTTCCATGTTGATCGTAGACCCCTCGTCGACCGTTTTAACGTCTAAGAGTGGGGTTGCCGAAACACCGTCAGAAATGACGGTGGGTAGGACGGCGCGAGTTCTCGGAACGAATCGCAAGCATCCATTCTCTTTACTCGCTTTGGTCACGGCAAGCCAAATCGAGACGTGCAACGGAGGTTCAAGGCCGTATTCTGTACCCACCGAATACACTCCTCCGTAATCCTGATGCCACGAGAACTCACCCACTCCTGCGGGCTTAGCGATGAATGTGGATCTCCAAAGCAGTATGTCTGGCCCGAGAATGCTTGAAACCAAATCGATAATCACGCTATTTGTCGAGATTTCATATACTGCACGTGAATCAAGGTGGCGACATTCGATATAGGGCACGACACTCTGAATGCCGCCTTCTCCGAGTTTCTCTGCGAGCCTCCCCGCCTCCTGTTCGGGAGAACGGGGTGGAGCGATTCCAGTTGTTGCCAACACCGATCTGACGCTCCGCTCGATTTCCGGCATGTCATCTGCAGGAAAGAGGCGCAGCGGGCCAACGTATCCGTCACGCCGATATGTCTCGACGTCGAATGAAGCCTCAATCGACACGGGAATGGCGCTCACGTTCCGTGCAGTCTGCACGCGGGCATAAAAGACAGTCCATCAAATTACCAGCAGGTGATTACGCCATTTGTAATGCTGAAGCGAATCAAATCCAAGTCTTCCCGAGCACTCGGATCATTGCCTTGATTGTCCTGAACCCCCCGCTCAACGTCGTCTTGCTCGACAGATGTTTCTACTTCGCCCATACAACCCCCAATCACTTGCCCAAACGTATCGCACGCCCTCGATACCAGGCAATAACGGCAATACAGATTAGCGGTCGTTGATTTGAAGGTGGAAGTATCGGTAATTCCTTTCGCCGATATTGGACGAACGTAATCTTGATGAGTGGACCCTCCAGTATCAGCCGGTAAGTCATACTTGGGGAGTTTGGTCCCGGTAACCGGGAATCAATCACTCAGATTGAATCGGCAGTACCCGCTGGAAGGCCCCGCAATCATGTCGCCGACGCTCGGCTCCGTTCGACTGGGGTTTCGAGGACCACGGACGGACCATGGGCGGCTAAGCGCCGCGTTAGTTTCCGTGTTGAAGTTCCACCCTGCCCTGCGGAGCATTTTCCGGCGCGATTGGCAGGGAGGTTGGGAATGCTTAATTCGTCCCGAGTGCGACTATGAGTTATTGAAGGATGAGTCCCGAGACTTTTCCGTCTCCGCGCGGGGACCGGAATACTCACTGTTCAGTGCGCATCATGTCGATACCGATGATCACTCTGAATTACTGATCGAGATGAATCATCTAATTGTTGACGCAATATCGCTGCACATATTCATTAAAACTCTCAACGAACGCCTGGAGAGTCTCGACTGCGGCTCGACGGATGACGGATACGTCAATTGGCTATTTGAACAGGACGATCTCATAGGTAGCGCCCGTCATTTCCAGTTGGCGGAATTCTGGCATCGAAAATTCGAAGCTTGCGGAATGTTTCCGGAGTTACCTTTTCGCGGTTGTATCGACGGCGATCGGGTCGTTTCATCTTGGACTACATTGGTTCGCACTAGGGTTCTTCCAAAATTTGTCGATTATGTCGCGCGGTCTCGACTAACGATCCCTGCGATTTGCTTAGCCCTGCTTGCGAATTCATTTCGGGACCTATACGGATCGGAAGTTTTGGTTTTCCACCTAGCAGCCGCCAACAGGAAAGTTCGAACGAAGTCGACCGTAGGTTGGCTTGCCAACACAGTTGCTGTAAGAGTCGAGCCTTCATGGGGCTGCTCTTTGGAGGAGCTCGCCCGGAAAATTCTTATGGAACTTCTCACGGCCTCAGACCATGCGGAATTACCCTTGAATCTCGTAGTGCCCGACTTGTATCCAAACACGGGGGTCCGCGCACCTCGGATATTTGTTAATTTCGAGGACCGACGGGTCTTGTCAGGCGCAAGCCCCACCAAGTTTCATCGCATTGAGCCACCTCGGGACTTCGTCGCAGGCCCGTCGAACGTTATCGCCGAGTTCGCTTTGTGCGATGAAGGGCTCGAAATTTACCTACTCGGTGACGCTGCCGTGGCAAGCAACGATGACTTTGTAAATGTGAGGTCAAGATTGATCGAGTACGTCTCAGTCTTGGAAAGCGGGAATCATTTGCAGGAATGAACATGACACTCGACAGGCGTAATTTTCCAGATTCCTAGATACAAAGATCTGGAGGCAATAGGCGAACTCGGGGTGCAGTCAGATGAGACTACCGGGACATAACTACGTCGGATGATTCAATCGAACTATGAGAGTGAGAAAAATGAAGACGGAAGTCATTGTGTTGACTGGTGCGCCGGGCGTCGGAAAGACCGACGTCGGAAGAGTTCTTTCAACTCTGTTTCCTATGGACGTCGCAGTCGTTGATACCGACTCACTTGCATCGTTCGACCCCTTTCACATAGACGAAAGATTCTATGAGTTAGTCGTGTCCAATCTGGAGGCGCATCTTGCGAATTATCGGCGATGGGGAATCGGAACCGTAATCGTGACTGGAGTCATTCTGCCCGGAGGAATTCTTTCATCACTGACGAATCTCATGAACCGAAGTGAGTTCGACTGGACGATTTATGGTTTGCGCGCGGACGCTGACGTAATTGAGAATCGAATCTCTCGGGACGTGAAAATACAAGATGCAAACGATCGACTCACCTGGAAGCATCTTGATAAATTGGTCATCGACCTTCCTGGAGCAATGGTGATCGACACCTCGCTACTTTCACTAAAGGAAGTTGCCGAGAACATTTTCTTTCATTTTCAAGGTCGTCTTAAGCAACCTTCTACGGAAGGTGCAAAGCGGCGCTCCGTGTCAGTGACCGTCGATGAGGCCGAAGATCTAATTCTTCGTGTGTTGATTGGCAGAGGGGCCCCGATAGAATCTGCGGAGATTGTCGCTCGCGAACTTGTTGAGTCAGAATTGCACGGTGTTCCCTCTCATGGACTGTTGCGCCTGGGTGACTATGTTGATGCGATTCAAGAGGGTTTTATTGATCCCGCGGCGACGCCGACTATTTCGTGGCATTCAAACTCAGTAGTGGTTGATGGAAATCGTTGCTTCGGTCAACTCGCGGCCAAAGTCCTTGCGGAGATTTTGTCACGACCATCCGACGCGCCAATTATTGCGGCGGTTCGAAACACCGGACATCTTGGACGAATCGGGAACATCGGAAGGACAGTATCGGCAAACGGAAGGGTTCTGATCGGTTTCGTTAATTTTCAAGGTGGAGGGCAAAAAGTCGTTGCTCCGGGAGGTAGTGAAGGGCGAATCAGCACAAATCCCATTGTTTTAAGCTTTCCAACGAGCCAAGGTGAACAGTTTGTACTGGACATGAGCACGAGTTCAATTGCGGAAGGCAAAGCGCGAGATGCCACACGTCGGGGGCTCCTCCTAATGCCGGGTGCACTCATTGATGGTTCTTGGATGCCTGACATAAATCCGGATTCCTTATACAGGGTTCCAACCGATACCTTTCTTTCGCCACTTGGAACATTTTTGGCACCACACAAGGGCTTCGGCCTCGCCGCATTCTGCGAATTGATGGCAGGCATGGTGGCGGGGGCGGGACATTCTGGAGATCCAACGTTTGTCGAAGGTAACGGAGGCTTATTCTTTTCCTTTTCGCCGAGTATCTGTGGTGCGAGTCTCGCGTCTATCGAGCAGGGATTCGAAAAACTGGAGCGGCACTTTGCTTGCTGCCCAGTCATCGATGGAGCTGAATCGATACGCCTACCCGGGCGACGAGTACGAAGTGGAATGGATCACGCCGATTTCGTAAGTTTGACCAGCGAAACTTGGAATGAGGTTTGTGGGCTAATCTGAAATTCAGTATCCTCCTGTACTGCCCAGCGAGTTAGTCAGATAGACATGCCTGCAACTGCGAACAATGTGTATCCGAGTGACTATACGTCCAAATTGGAACTTCGCAATTCGGAAATCTTCTTTGAAACCCAATCGGTTGAATTTTCGATTGTCACGATCTCGGTTACATCGCTTCCCCGGAGTTTCGTCTCAATTCCACCTGCGCTTAAGGATCTTGACGAAACCGTAAGTCTTATCGGTACGCCGATCAAATCAGCGTCCGAAAATTGAATTCCTGGGCGCAGATCTCGATCATCCCACAGTGTCTCGATCCCAGCCTGTTCTAACTCGCGATATATCGATCCGGCGGTACCGAAGACATCTGATCCGATTGAACACAAATGGACCTTGAACGGAGACACATCTACCGGCCACAGTAGGCCAGCGGCATCGTGATAATGCTCCGCGAGGCAGCCCATCAACCTACCAACACCGATTCCGTACGAGCCCATCGTAATTGGGCATTCGTCGCCATTTGAATCCTGATAATTCGCACCAAGAGCAGACGAAAATTTGGTTCCCAATTTGAATATATTTCCTATTTCAACACCGCGTTCGGTTCGCAAAGTGGAGTCGCAGTTTGGGCAGAGATCTCCTTCGTCCGCCGAGACGATGTCTCCAATTCGAGCTGCTTGGTAGTCGCGGTTTATATTCGCATTTTGATAATGGAAGCCGTCGACATTTGCTCCCATCAGAAGATTCCGCGATGAAGCAACGAGATCATCTACTACGACGTATGCGGTCGAATTCAAACCGATTGGTGAACCGTACCCTGGCACCGCACCAATTGCGAGAATCTCATCCTCGAGAGCGGGGCGCAGATCAGTGGCGCCAATCAGCGCAGCTAGCTTGCTTTCGTTGACAGTCATATCTCCGCGCACAACCGCGACAACCGGTAATTCTAATTTGTCGTTTGTGGAGGCAGAGAAAAATACGACCTTGCCAGTCCGTGACGTCAATACGCCCAGCTGGTTCGCCAGGGAATCAATGGTTGACGAATTCGGAGTTGCAATCATCTCCAACGGGAGACGTTCCTCGAATGCGGGCTCAGGCTTCTTCATTGAGGCGACTTGTCGGTTTTGCGCGTATCCACAATTCCCGCAAAGTACTAGAGTGTCTTCGCCGATCGGGTCCAAGTACATGAACTCATGCGCGCTTGTGCCGCCCATAATTCCAAGATCTCCGCCGACGGCTACCGCGGGAATCCCGCATCGCCTGAAAATTTCAAGATACGCGTCGTAGAGTCGCTGATACTGCTCGTTGAGTCCGTTGCTGTCAGCGTCAAAACTGTAAGCGTCCTTCATTGTGAATTCCCGCGTTCGAATTAGGCCAGCACGTGGCCTCGGATCATCGCGGAATTTCAGTTGGATTTGATAAACCAACTTCGGGAGATCGCGCCAAGAGCGAATTTCGCTCGCCGCAAGACTTGCAACGGCCTCTTCATTCGTCATTGCCAGTACAAGGTCACGGTGTCGACGATCGTTGAGGCGCAAAAGTTCGGGTCCGACACTGTCCCACCGTCCGCTTTTGCGCCACAATTCTGCTGGCTGTACGAGAGGCATGGACAATTCAATACCTCCGGCGGCGTCCATCTCATCCCTGATGATTTTTTCGATTCTCCTGAGGACCTTCCAGCCCATTGGCAGGTAGGCGAATAGACCTTGGCCAATCTGACGAACGAAACCAGCCCGGAGAAGAAAACTATGTCCAACAGAATCTGTGTTGCTCGGATTATCGCGGAGCGTCGCACCGAATGCCTCGGACATTTTCATTCCCAGGGAGGATAGCAGCATGGCCTCTTCGATCCGTGGCCGTAATCTCCAAAGCGAATTGGCCCGACGTGCAGCCGCTCTTTAGATCTATGGAGACACCTGATGCAGATTCCAAAACCGGTGTTATGCTTCGCGCAGCAGGTAGATAGGGGTTGCAGAAGTGATCTCAAGCGAAGCCAATACGCGTCTAACCCAAGTGGGTCCCGGGACGGCGATGGGAGCGCTTTTGAGGAAGTATTGGCACCCGGTTGCGATCTCCGAGAGCGTTCCAAAACTTCGAGTACTCCCAATTCGACTTCTCGGAGAGGATTTGGTTCTGTACCGCGGCGAGGACGGGGAAATAGGATTGGTCCTAGCCAGGTGTCCGCATCGTGGGGCCTCCCTCGCACTTGGATTCGTGGAGGGTCCGAACATCCGCTGCAGTTATCACGGATGGCTCTTCGACCGCGAAGGTCGGTGCGCGGAGGTACCGTCTCTGGGAGAGGATCGCCGGGCGCTAAAATCGAGAGCAACCTCTTCTTACTCCGTGGTGGAGCGAGCTGGACTTATTTTTGCCCATTTCGGAGCAAATCCAGCTCCGGGGCTCCTTATGTTCGACGTCTTAAATGTGCCGCAGGACATCACAATTCAAGAAGAGACGATCCCTTGCAACTGGCTTCAGATTGCGGAAAATGGAGTCGATCCTGTTCATCTTGAATGGCTGCATGGTCACTTCGTCAACGCGCGAGCAAATGATCGTGGCGATGGCGAAGTTTTGAGTGTACGCGCACATTCAAGGATTGAATTTGAAAGGACCGATCTCGGATTGGTGAAGCGGCGACTGCTTGATGGCCAGGCAACTGAGGGCGAAGATTGGACCATCGGCCAACAACTGATCTTTCCTTCGATTCTCTACCATGCGGACAGTCAGTTTCAAGGACTTCAATTCCGCGTACCAATAGACGACGAGAGTACGTACCATGTTTGGTGGAAGGGATATTCGGCCACCGAAACTGTGCCTAAGACGAAAACGCTGCCGTCTGAGGTTAGGTTGCCTAATGGTCAGTACAACCTCGACTCGATCAATGGGCAAGATGTCGCAATCTGGGTGTCCCAAGGACGAATCCTTGATCGTTCGACCGAGCATCTGGGTCGATCTGACCGAGGAATTAGCCTCTATCGTCAATTGCTCCTAGAAGAGTTGGGCAAGGTGGAGTCCGGGGGTAGTCCTCTAGGGGCGACTTTGCGTACCCCCGTGGAACTACCAAAAAGGAGAGAATCAGAATCGATTCTGTCTCGCAATTGATTGGCTTCTAGTCAAGATTCGAAAGCATTCCCGGGCCAACACCCCTCAGCATCACTTCTGCGCCACTTAAGAAGAATTTAATTTCGTTGCCGAGCGCAATGAGTTTAAATCCTGCCTCGCGATATTTCATTGCATATTCGAGGGAGTATGCGAAAATTCCTGGAATCTTATTGGCCTCTACTGTGCATCGAAATATCTCGTCAACCGCGCTGTCAAAGATCTCCCCGGACGGCTTACCAGGCGTTCCCAATTCCATCGCAAGATCCCCAGCACCAATGAAGACAATATCGACGCCTTCGACAGCTGCTATCTCGGCCGCGTTTGCTAATCCCTTTGAAGTTTCAATCTGTACTGCGCAAAACACACGCGAATTCGCTTCTTCGAAATACGATTCGAGGTTTTGAAAGTAGGCACTGGCCCTGATCGGATTCACCCCACGGTGGCCGTGAGGCGGGAACCTGCACCAATCGGCAGCCTCTTTGGCAGCACCTGCCGTTTCAACCTTAGGTACGAGTACGCCGGCTGCCCCGATATCCAATGCGTGCTCAATCGATGATCTATCAAGAGATGCGACTCGAATCATTGAAACGGTGTTGGAACCAGAAAGTGCCTGGAGTTGATGCAGAGCGTCTTGTCGCCCGATAGCAGCGGCTTCCATATCTATCACCGCCCAATCAAAGCCAGCGACAGCGGCAGCTTCGGCGATCATGGAGTTTCCGGTTACAAGGAATATCCCAAATTTGACGTCTTGAGTCTCAGTCAATGTCGGAGTTTGATTATCGCGAAGCGGGTGTATTCGAGTCATGTCGTCTTAGACGCCGCGGAACATTGGATCTTCTTGCGGATGCATACCGCACATCATGAAGTAACTTTGGCGACATCAACCGGAGTAAGCGTTGACGACAGGAACACGAATCGTCCGCTCGTATATGACGCCGCCGAATTTGTACAGACACGATCGCTAAAGAATCGTTCCCAAATGCCTCTCTGGCTACTGTCGCTTATCCCGGCAAGAAATGAAGGGTATATTGCCCGGAGGCAATCGAGGGAGCGAATGATGTTTGGAGTGATATCGCGACTGGACAGCACTCTCAAGCCGCCATCAGACAGACGTGCGTACAGGTTTGGTACGTCTACTGCCCACCATTCGTCAGAAAAATAAAATCGACCTCCTGGCCTTAATAAGCGCACCACCTCCGCGACAAACTTGTCAAAGTTTGGATAGCAATGCGCCGACTCGACATTGACAATCGCATCAAAAGAGTCATCGGGAAAATCCAATTGCTCGGCGTCTCCTCTTTGAAACCACAAACCCGGAGATGTGCGACCGCGAGTGCAGAAAGAGACATTCTCTGCGGAGTAATCGATGCCGGTGTACGAGCGCGTGTGGTGCGACGTAGAAAGATGGAGAGCGCCGCCACCCCTTCCGCAGCCCACCTCTAGAACGTCGAGATCTTCGAGGCTATCTCCATTAATAGCTTCTGTATAAAGTGCGCGGCTGTATCGCCAAATGTCAACATCGCCCGTATCGACCGGTGCACGAATCGGCTCGTCGAGACTTGCGAACCCCATATTCATGAATGTGAACCAGTCATCGGGGAGTAGAAGGTGTTTTAGGTTGTATTTCAAGTGGTATAGAAGCTTCGCTTGTGGAATCAGGTTCCAACGCCCCGACATCTGATCATTGGACGTCATCTCGTCAGGGAACTCAGTGCAGAGTCGTTGGAGCAAAGATTCGTAGACGACAGGTGGAAACTGTGGAAGATGCCGGGTGTTGACGTGGACGTATTCCGCTATCTGAGCTGCACGATCATTCGCGTCGCTCGGAAACCACGTAAGGCAGTCCAGGAAATGTAGTGCTTGCTCAGGAGCAAGCGGATCAATCAGAGTTCTGACTCGATCCAATGACAACTGATCGTCATTCCGCATGGAACCCCCCCGGTAGTCGATGGCGACATCATATATGGATGGCGAGCACGAAGAAGTTTCAGAGATCGGTTTTGTCTCCATTGAGCAACTCCGAGCAATGCGAATCTGATTTGACCCCGGATTTCATACCGTACCTGGCAACTTACGAGTCGAAATGCGAGCAAGTCAGCCAGATGTATCGGTTCGCGGGCATTTACCATAGTGACATCGCGTATTCGCAACACGTCGATCTGATCCATGCTCAGAAAATGATTGTGCGCTCGCTAAACAAGATCGCCCGGATGGTTTGCCGTTGCACCGGCATCTGCGACTTGGCGGGCAACGGAATTTCGGTCTGGATCGGTGACCCGAGGCAAGAACAAAACGAACCCCGATAATGCTGCAATCAATCCTCCCGCGATCAATGTTAGACGTACTCCAATGAGAGCGACTGCGGCGCCCCCCACGATTGTTCCCAGCGGGGTTAAACCCAGGGAAAGCATCCAATCGATGGAGGAGGCTCGCCCAAGCAAGTTTGGAGGAACCTCCTGCTGCATCAATGGAAACCAGAGGACGTTCCCATAAGTTACACCGAACCACGTTGCACCGGTAAACATGATTGCCAGCCACAAATACGGGGCTAATCCAATGACCATCGCACACACACCCGCGGCGGACCACGCCACCCAAATGGTCGTAACTCTCCGGATAGGGGCAGGGCGACGTCCTGCAACGAAGGCGGCAAGGCCGCCACCAAGGCCCATAGCCGAGTAGGCGGTTCCGAGGGCAATTGGGCCAGCGTGAAACACGTTCTTTACGAGAATAGGTTCAAAGATCAAAATCGGCGCGAAACACGCGAGATTAGCCAGTCCTGCGGCATACATGCTGTACCACAACCAAGGCTGAGATTTACAGTACCTCAGGCCAGCGCGGATTCCATCCAAGAGCCGTTCTCTGGAGACTTGTTTACGATGCGTGCTCGACATTAAGGCTAAGCAAATACTGCTCACCCCAAAACTAATGGCATCGATACCGAAAGCCCACCCTGTCCCGCAAAGGGCGACCGAGATTCCACCAAGAATTGGGCCAAGGAGGTACTGGGAAAAAGATTGGCTCAGTGACGAGAGCGAACTCGCGGAAACGAGAAGATCTGGTGGGAGAACGTCTCGTGTAATGGCGCTCGAAGCCGGTTTGAAGAACGCATTTGCAAGACCGAAGATGACAGATAGTGCCCCGAGTTCGACGAGATTAAGTTTCCCCATCGCTGCAAGAACCCCTACGATTCCGACAGAGAAACCCGAAACAATGTCGCACGCCAACATAATTAACCGCTTAGACGCTCGATCGACTACGGTTCCGCCAACTAGGAGTAGGAGGATCGCTGGGATTGTTCGCGCGCTAATTATGTATGCCAAATCCAATGGACTTTTGGTCAGATGAAGCACTTCTAAGGGTAAGACCACGGTATAGATCCCATTGCCGGCAAGCGATACCGCTTGGCCGCTCCAAAGGAGTGCAAAGTTTCGGTGTCGCAGTGCCGCTGTAACGCGAGTCTTTGTCTCAGCTGACATGTGACTCTTCAATTCTCTGATTGTGGTAGTCCAGAATACTAACGATCCTTGAGGAGCAAAAGCGGCAGCGGCGATAGAGTTCTGTAGACCGAAGGCTGGCCCGGTATTTCACGGGATACCTGACAACCATTCAATGCGCACGGTCATCGTTAGTGAGCATTGCGGCTATCGCTGTTCTATCAATTTTCCCAGATCCAGTTAATGGAAGGTGATCCAGACGTCTAAACGCGCTTGGGATCATGAACTCGGGGATCCGCTCTCTTAAATGATCGCGAATCGCATTCGGATCAAAGTCCCCCACGATTACTGCAACCAAACGAAGCCCATCGCCGAATCTAAGAGGAACGGCTACTACTGCCGACTGGACGACGCCGGGACACTCTGAGAGGTTTGCTTCAACATCCCCAGTTTCGATTCGAAATCCACGAACCTTTACCTGATTGTCGATCCGACCCAAAAAAGAGAAATTTCCGTCTGCGTCTCTACTACAAATATCTCCAGTTCGGTAGGCACGCTGCCCGTCGCGAGTGATAAAACGCGCGGAAGTTAGACCGGGTTCCTCCACATATCCTTCGGAAACTCCGATACCGCTCAGTATCAATTCTCCCGTTTGGTCGTCCTGCCCCTCGATTGCATCAAGGTACCCGACAGTGCCCGGAAAAGGCTTCCCGATTGGAGCTACGGCGTTCCCGAGCGCTCCGTCATAGCGCCAGGCGGTCGAGTAGATCGTCATTTCGGTTGGCCCATAAAGATTCCAGAGTTCTCGAGCAGACTCTCCAATCGATGAAGCAAGTGATCGATTTAGGCTTTCACCTGCACTCCAAACGCTCACGTGTTTTCCGGGCGCCCAATTTGCCTGTGTGAGCATCTGGAATAGGGTTGGCGTTCCCTGAACAATGCTGATTTTTGACTCTGAGATCCATCGTGCAGTGTCGACCGGTTTCCCTCGAAGTGATGGCGGCGGAATGGCGAGGGTGCATCCCGTAAACAGTGGCAGAAGCATTTCGGTTAGAGAAATGTCAAATGTGGGATAAGTAAGCGCCCCGATCGAGTCCTGTGGAGACACTTCAACCGTAGAGAGGAATCCCATGAGTCGTGAATATATTGATCCGCTACTCAACATGACTCCTTTTGGACGCCCGGTGCTTCCAGAGGTGAACAAGATGTGGGCGACATCTCCGAAGAGGGGTAGTGGATTACGGTTTGCTACGCGGATCACAGAACAGTCTGAGGTCGAACTTCGAATGTCATCAACGATCCTGATCTGGATTCCACAAAGTTGCCGAATGTAGTTCTGGCGATGTTCAGGCTGTTTCGGGTCGATCGGGACGGCAATCGCGCCGAGTTTCCAAATTGCCAGCATGGCCACGAGTGACCTATAAGAATTGCTAGTTTCGATGGATACACACTGACCGCCGTTTATGTCGCTGTCGACTAGGGCGAACGTAATGACATCAATCGCCCTCAAGAACTCCCCACTGGAGACTTCCTCGCCGAACCCCAATACGAGCTTGAATGGGCGCCTCTCATTCAATAGTGTGAGGACACTTTCGCGGGGCAAGGGCCCGAATGAATGCTCCGTCACGGATCGTTTTTCCATTTACAGAACGAAGACATCTCGTCAAGCGACCCAGAATTAAAAAGATCCTCCAGTCCTATTATCAGTTGATGATTGATTTCCAGCGCCTCGCGAAGCTCTAGGGCATCTAGAGATGTGCCACCAATCTCGAAGAAATTAGAACTTGAGGAAACATCTGTGGTCCCAGTGATGATCTGACATTCGAGAACTATCGCCTGCAGTGAATATTGAAGCAGTTCATCTCCTATTTTTTCATCCACACGATTGCCCCCCGAATCTGTACTTCTCATCGCCTAGGCGTAAATATATAGCGGCCCGGCATCCAAATATGTGTTGACCCATTATTGGTCTACGTCGAAGTCGTGAGTTTGAGGCCGGCGACAACTTCTGATGAGCCTTTGCCAAATTGGCGTCCACGTTGTATTGGCTCCCGGTCTGACTCTCGGGGATGGCATTTAGCAATTAACGCAAGGAAACTCGACTATGAATGGGACTCGCCATGGCGAGAATTTCACCTCGCGACTACGAGTATGCCAATGAGAATCAAACACGACAGCTTCGACGTGGCGATTCGAAAGTTTACTCAGCCCCGAACGTGGTCCCTCGATCTAAAACCGACATTCGGAGTTGTTTCTCCGTTCACGACGATTGCGCAGAAGACGTACCGAATAGCTCATCAGATCTCTGCCGAAAAGTCCAGAATTTGGGGTTCAAACGATTCGGAGATCCGTGGTCCGATGTTAAGGAAGGTGTCTGAGTCGCTTTCTTGACCGAGAGTGCGAACTCGCTCCATGGCTCTCAGGACTCTGCCATGCTGCACCTGTTGTTGAGGGCCCATGTCAAGGTTACTAACGATGGAAAAGTCCTCATTACCCCACATTTCGAGATATGCCGCGCCAACCGCTACCTCCTTTATCCACTGCTCGTAAGCCGCGCTTACCGGAGGCACATCACCGAACTTACGGACCCAAGCGCAACTACGATCGATGAATTCGACGGCAAGTTCTTGCGCGCGCTCATCGATGGCATCGGCTCGATCGTTCAACGCTACGAGGACGTCGGGGTCGGAGATGCAGGTCGCTCGAGGAAAGAGGCCCGCCACGAGTTGCGAACTGTTCAATTCGGGGTATCCCATGGCGGCAACGTAGCGAGTCACGCGACGAGTCAAGGTCGCCGCGACATCGCCGGCGTCCTCGAATGGCCGGACCTTCACGAGAGACAAGAGATCGCCGCGAACGTCGAAACCACGGACTTCTGCTTCGCGTAACTGGCCGAGCAACGTGCGGTAGGCGTCGGAGTTCTGCGCTCGAGCGATCTCTGCGTCGTCGAGCCCCGCGTCGCGAAACACGCTCTCCCAGCGTTCTCCGTCAGCCAAAGTGACGATCGTGTTGTACTCAGCGACCAGGGCGGCGACCGACGTGGCCTGGGAATCTCGGATCACGTCGGTGGCCGACCTATCCGCGCCCTCACGGCGTAGCACCTCGGTCAGCACTTCGAGTGCGGAAGGGGCCTTCGTCAGTTTCTCGTGCCCGGTGTCGGGATCGGGGTCGTAGTGGGTGTCGACGTAGAGGTGATTCGCCTCTGATCCTCGGGTCAACGCGACGTAGAGCACCTCGCGCGTCGTCGTGGGACTAACGAAGGCGTGGGCGGTGTCGACGGTGCGCCCCTGGGCGCGGTGCACCGTCGAGGCGTAGGCCAGTTCGACGTGCTGGGCGACGTAGCGAGCGGGCAAGAGGACGGGCTCGCCGCCACGTACTCGCTCCACGCTGAGCGCACCGTCCTCGTGCGTCGCCACGACGCGCCACTCGTCGCCGTTCTTCACCCAGCTTCTGCTCGTCCGAAGTCGCCGTTCGTTTTCTCTGGTGACGACGAGGTCGTTGACGCCAACCGCCAGGGTGCCGATGACGACGCCGGCGTTGACCAGGCCGCGCTCGACGCGGTCTGCGCGAGCTCGGGCGTTCAGTTCGTCGACGGTGGTCGCGTCACCGGCCAGCATCAGAGAGTGCAGGCCCTGGTCGGTGTCACGTTGCCACGCCGCGTATAGAGCGTCGAGCACGTCGTCGCGGGGCCCTTCGGTGATTCGTTCGTGGGCGTCGTAGCCGGAAAGAGCCGTAGCCTCGCCCCGGCGTACTTGCAGACTGGCCCGTTTCTCCCAGGCGGCTGTGAAACGACGAACGTACTCCAACGTCGGCGCGTGCTCACCCCGATCAAATACCAAGGTACGAAACATGCCACCGGCGTCCACGCTGGACAGTTGCGCGGGGTCACCCGCGAGGACAACTTTCGCCCCGGCGTCCAAGGCCGCGGACATCAGTTCGTCGAGCGCAAAGGTCGAGGCGAGGCTGGCTTCGTCGACGACGACCAGTTGACCGGCGCGAAGGCGCCAGCGATGGAGATCTCCTTCGAGTCGAGATATCCGCTCGCGCAGTTGACTCGTTCCTCGTCCCTCAGCTCTGTTCTGACGAACCCTGTGGCGAAGGCCCTGGAGTTCGCGGGTTCGCTGGCCGCGTTGGCGATGCTCGTAGAGCCACTTGGCGAGATTGTCCGCGTCAATACCCATGTCGTCTCCTAGCACTTCGGCGGCCGCTGCCGAGGGGGCGAGTCCTAGAACCGAGTCCGGACCATGTTCTCTTTCCCACGCGGCGCGAAGTCCGGCCATCGCCGTGGACTTACCCGTGCCGGCGGCCCCCACCAGCACGTCGAGGGCGCGACCAGAGGTCGTGATCTCGGACGCGCAGCGCGCCTGATCGAGTGAGAGCGTGAAGGTCGTGCAGGGTAGCGGTCGTCCCGCCACGGCAACGACAGTCTTTCGCGAGACGAGGGCGGTGTCGGTGCGCTGACCGCTGGCCAGCAGTCGGGCTTCGGCATCAAGCAAGGTCGTCGTGGTGTACCGCCAGTGACCGGTCGTCTCGAACTTCGATGTGCCGTCGCTGCGCAAGAGAAAACGTGGCGTGTGGTGCAAACTCGGCGCGTTAATGAGCAGCGCCTGTGCGAGCGCTAGGTCGGTGGCGCGAGTTGCCGCGTGGAGTCGCTCGGCCGGTTCCACGAAGCGGACACTCTGTAACTGGCGAAACACTTCGGCCAGAACGTTGGCGCGCGAGAAGGTTGGGCGCTTCGCGCTCACGACGTCGAGTGAGGCGTTCGCCACGTCGCGCAAGATGTTGTCGCCGAAGTCATGACTGGAGAAGACGGCGACGTTCTTCTGGCCAAGTTCATACACCCACGAAGCCGGTTCGTCGTCGAAGTAGGGGAGTGCTCTTGTCGTCCAGTCGTTGGTCAGCTCGACGAGACTTCGACTCTGCTTGGCGTGCCGCGTGGCGAGCGTCGCCGTCTGACGTAACTTCAGCACTTCGACGTCAGTGGGTGCGCGACTGTGATCGGTCGCGAACCGTTCGATAAGACGGTCCTTCGCCGCAATGATGTCGGCGGTGCGCCGAGAGAACTCCTGCATTAGCGAGGTCGACACGCCCGCCACTTCCCACTTCGCGACTGGGCTAGATCTGCGAGCGTGCGGATCCCAGTCCCAACCGAGTTGCTCGGTGAGGAGATCAGACAGCACACCCTGGTGCATTTCGGAGAGCATTACTGCCGAGCCGAAGAGTCCGCGGCTATCCAGGGTGCGCCAGAGACCGTCGCTCGTCGCCTGCACGCGGTTTAACACCACGACGTGGTCGTGCAGCTGGGGGTCTGCGTCGCGCGAATCGAAGTGCGTGAAGCTCGCGGCCACGACGCCGACGATCTCTTCTTCCACGCAGCCCCGGTGACCCGAGCGAGTCTTGAAGACTTCGCGCTCGGCGTAGGCGAGGACGTTGGCGATGGCTTGTTGGTGACATTGGTAGATGACGTCACGGGTCGCGCGATCCCCGAGCGCCCAGGCCACCGACACGCTCTTCGAAGGGCTGAAGGTGAGATCGAATCCGCCAACCGCCTTAGCGCTCGGGGCTCGCCCGAGCACCTCGCCAGTGATGGGATCGGCGCAGTCCTGGAGCATGCGCTGCAGGTTCTCCGCGCTGACGCTGTGACTGACCTTGATGCCGCGACCACCATCGAGCCCGGCGAGCCCGGCGCCGAGAAAAACACCCGGCGGCGTGCCGGTCTCGGCATAGTAGCGAACCAGATCCGAGGTGTCGACGGACTCGGGGCCGTCGCTCGCGGCGATGGACTTGAGGAGGTACTTGTAGCCTGAGCCGACGCTGAGGCGTCGAATAGTCATCATCGTCGCGGTGCTTCCACGGCGCCCAACGGTCGTTCATCGACGGCGCTTACCCGCAAGTGCCAGACGTGTGAGATGAAAAATCTGAGGCGGGCCAGGAAGGGAGAGAGGCGAAGACCAGGGGGATGTTAACGGGGAGAGGGAACCACGAAACGACAATGAGGGAAAATGAGAAAGGGAGACGTGTCGAGGAGAAAAGCAGGTGGAGCGAGAAGAGGAGCGCGGCTTATGCCAAGCGGGTTCACTACGGCCCACTCCGGATCGTTCGCCCGAGCGATCGACTCAGTACGTCGAAGCTGGCGAGTTCGGTCAATAACGTTGTCACTCAGAGCGAAGCATCCCGATGAAGCTTGCGAACTCTTCAGGGAAAGTGAGGCCGATACCTTGCTCAGTCAGCAGGTCGTACCACGACTCGTCCCAAGGTTGACATTCCGCGATCACCACCGTACGAACGATTCGCCCCAGGGCTTCGAGGGACTGGCGATAACGCAGCAGTTGCGACAGCGCAGCTCTGAGTTGTTTTTCTTCGTTCGCCTCGGACAGCGATTTGACTTCGCCGATCCACGTCAGTTCGCCGACCTCCCACCCGATGTCGAACTCCTCCTCGGAGGCATTGGGTGAACGCGGCACTAGGCCCGCTTCTTCAAGCGCTGCTGCGAAGAGGTTCTGTGTCACGTTGTGTGCTCGTAGGCCGCGACCCGCTACGTCCGGGTCGCGGACCTTGGCCTCCGGAGCGGTTGAGAGCGTTGGATACTCATTCGCGGGGCGATAGGGGGCTCCAAAGTTTGGAAGCCGGACCTCGTAGTCCTTGAAGACCTCGCCCAGCTCAGCGTCACCTCTTTTGTGTGCGGCCCACCACCACTGTCCGGTGTATTTTCCAAAGAGCGGCGACTCATCGGTAAAGCGCTTGAAGTGCCCGCGGCAGATGTGGAGTGCGTGCGCTAGGCCCTTCGAGTTTGCTTCACCCTCTCGATCAAGCAGTGTCTTTAATAACTCCAACTTCAGGACTTTGTACCGCGTGAGGTGATTCCCCGTGCGGTGTACGTGCTTGCGGTCAAGTTTCCGATCTGGGTCTACGGGTTCGGCCACGACGTTGCGAGAATGAAGCAAGGAGATTGTAAATAGTGCCGGCACCAATAACTCCCAGAGGGCCGACTCCATCTCCTGCGTGAATAGGTCTTCCTTGTCCCGCTCAAACCACTCGGGCTTGCACTCCACCCAATCGTTACTGCCGATGGCCTTTCCCTCGGGTGAGAAGCGATCCAGAGTGCCGTCCGGACGAGCGAACATCCGCGAGATGGCTACTGGGCCGCACGCGTCTCCCTTGCGGGGCTCCAACACGATGCGACACGTGATTCCCCACCGTGCTCCGTCAAGGAGATCACCACCGTCGAGGAAGTCAACGGACTCGAGAAGGACTCCCCAGGAGTGAAGCCCGTGGCGCTCCCGGTACGTTCCAATCGCCGTGAACTCGATGAAGGTCTTCTCAAATGGAGGAACGACCTGATTGATTATGTCGAAGGAGCTGATCTCATCGCCAAAGTGGTTGAGATAGACAAGCGCGTCGTCCGCGACGATTACTTCGGCGCCAACCAGTTGCTGTGGATTAAGCGAGGAAAGGGCCTTTGGAAACTCCGCCCACGGAGGCACTTCGCCGTCAGCATCGCTTGACTCTCTCTTCGGCCAATCGCTAAATTCCCACGGGCGCACCCCGCCCGCGAGGACTCGATCTTTGAGGCGACTCACGGTCACCATCTGACCACACAGACGTTTCGTTCAGTGGTAACACCCCCAACGCGCGACTTTGAACCGTAGCCTGGTCTCATGGTTACGCCCCTGTGGTTCCAGTTAGCCTGTCCGCGACATGGCGGTCCCGCACACGCTCGCATCCACGAGGCTGCCCACGCTGTCCTCGCAGTGATGTTCGGCTTCGTCTTCGAGACTGTCGCAGTCCATGATGATCCCGAAAAGCACCCCGCACCCGGTGGCGGCGTCTATGGCGGTGGCGTGGACTACGGCACTCTCGAGCGGCGCGCCCAGTTCTCGAGGGACAATCCCCGTAACGCGTTGCTGATGTACTGTGCAGGCGCCTCCGCCGAGCACCATACCTTTGGGGACACACTTCCAGAGTCGTTCAACGAAGATCTCAAGGCATGGAAAAGTGACCTTAGGCTGTTCGAGGGGCAGACCGACGAGTCCTATCGGGAACTTATCGGTGAGTCCCAGGAGGACACTGTCCGCGCCACCAACGGGCTGATTGTTACCCACGAGTCCGCGATTCGGGCCGTCGCCGACACTCTAAAACTGGCGCCCTCGGGTACGTTGGCGTTCGACGAGGTTCGCTCGCTCGTGGCTGCCGCACCTGCTGGATTCACTGAACGCTAGAGTCGGCCGGTCCGAAGCTCGTTCGCGATCCTTGTGGTTAGTGGTGGGTGGTACTCAAATGGATAGCCCTTAACATCAGTCGCCCTTATGAGTAGCGCTCTAGAACCATTTGTCCGAAGGTGGTGATTCGAAAGGTGGTCATAGAGCTGTCGTACGCCGTCATCGTTTCATTGAGTACCAGTCCATGGCTCACGAGTACCGCTATCAAGCGATCTTCAAGGCCAACGAGCCGACCATCAATGTGCCCGAGATCGACGGCTTGGTAGTAGATCGGGTTTAGGACCGCCGCTTCGTTCGGAAGATTTCGCGGGCTGTTGAGGACCCTTAGTGCGAGCACGTGAGCTAAGTCGAGATCGGCGATTACTCTGAGCACGTCGTTCTCTCTTGCTGCGGCAAGGTCCGACTCAAAGCCTGCGGTCATTGATGCGGCAATCGCCGCTCGTTTTTCCTCGGTGGCGGCGGTACGCGAAAGGTCGATGGCGCGTATCAGGAGCTCTTGTTTTGCTGACGACTCTGAGACCTCGGCTTCGAAGTCGTTCGCCGAGAACGATTCGTGACGCACGAATCGTCTGAGCACATCGGCGAGCCAGGAGATCTGCACCTGAAGCATTGGTTGAAATGCGGCGGTAAGCGTTGTCACAACCACCGCTTCGTCGGCTCGCCCGCTAATTCCGGCAACCGCGCTAGCGGCAGCGACCAGCGCGCCCGTCACACTTATCTGTGGGTGTTTTGACTCAGTCAATTTCCGGTACCAATCTCCACGGCTTAGAGCTGCCGAACGGATGAACACCTTTAGTGAGATGATCCAACTTCACTAACGACTTGCCATCGTTGCTCTCGTAGTAGGCGGATACTCGAGGGTTCACGTGCTGAATCCAAGGATCTCTCCCGTTTGACGAGATGAGGGAGTGAAGACTTCCCTCATAGTTAATTCCTGGGGACCATGGACCCACCCAAACTCGATCGATTGACGTAGGGAGTGTCGGCGACTCTTTCGGGATGTTAAAGGTGAACAGATCGGCTGCATTTCGGTAGTCGGTTTGATCGATCCAGATGAAGAGGTGGCGCTGAGAATCGCTGTACCGTTCGAGTTTCTTCTGGTTTGAAAGCGCCGCGCTTTCGACAACTTCGTTAAGTGAAGGATCGTTGTTGACGTCGGCGTAAGCCCATCCGAGGTAAACGTGAGGAGAGCCGTAGGGGGGCTTGTCCAGCAGACTTCCATGTGGGGCTCCAAGCTCGTTGAGCGAAGAGATGGCGGCTCGTGCAGACGGAGAGAGTTCGACGGAAACGTCGTAGTGGAGAAGATCCCCGTATCCAAGGGGGCATTCCTGCTCCAGAATCGAGAAATAAGGGGGAGCGAGAGACTTGAATCTTGAGATCCTTGCTCCCGCGCGATCATGTCCCGCTCCCTCGAGCGTGACGGACCAGTTTCTCGTGATCCCCGGACATTCCCAAGCGCCTGAGCCGACTAGTTTCACTTGCTGCGCTCGCTTTTCGACCGTCGAACTCGTCACCTCTAATACCGCTCGTGTGCCGCCCACAAAATCTATTGCAAAGTCGCACTCCATCGACTTTCCTGCCTTGGAGCGGGTGTCAAGGCGATGAGGTAGACCTGAAAGAACCGCTGAGATAATCCAAGCGGCTTCGTTCTCTCGGTCGAATTCAAGACTTCTGCGCACTCTCAAAGTGTCCCACTTTGATCATCCGGCGTGCCATCTTCCTTGAATCCAATTCCCCCCGAATGGCGGTGGCGTATTGCGCGCGACCGTTGAGACGGGTGTATCCAAGTCAAAAGGCATAACGTCGCTGGACGACTCAATTGTCTAGCATCGCGTTCGCCTGTTTCCACGACTCTCAGACCGAGAATGACTTCCTTTATGAGGGCGGCGGCGTCGTGAGCAAGTTCTTTCTCTCGATTGTCGTTGCGGGCATCTTCTTCATCATCTCGCTGCTCGCCCTCGTGGTTCTGGCGGGTTCGGTGGGAGATTCGACCAACATTGCTGCCTGCATCCTCTCCAATTCGCGAAGTTCATCAACTGGGAAAACTCAGACCACTGCGTCGGCGAACGCCGACTGCGGCGCCGCCGCCGATGTCACTTTGCCGAATGCACCGCTAGTTAATAACGGTCTGCCTTCGGATTATGTCATCCCAGCCAACTCGACACCCTCCGAAACCGTCGCCATCACCTACGCCCTGGCCCAACTCGGTAAGCCCTATCTCTGGGGTGGGATTGGTCCTACTGCCTTCGACTGCTCGGGTCTCACCATGATGGGCTGGGCGCAAGCAGGCGTGACGCTGTTGCACTACACCGGCGGCCAGATCACCGAAGGAACCCCGGTTTCCTCCTATGCCGATATTTCTCCGGGAGATTTAGTGCTCGTTCCCGGCAGTGACGGGACCGTTGTGAAGCCGGGACACGTCGGGCTCTACATCGGTGAAGGTCTCGTGGAGTCCGCCGTTGATGTGCAGTACGGGGTGATCGTCCAGCCCTACTCCTACTTCGTGAGTGGCGGACTCTCTGGGATTCGTCACGTGGGCTAGTCGACGTGCCATAGACGCGAGGGCAGTGAGATCACAAGGAGAAGCAATGAATCATCTCAGTTCTGCCCACCTATTGGCGAGCGGCGTCAATGTGACGCCGAACACCACGGCCATCCCGGGCATCGGCACGCTCAATACGCTGGTGGGCTCGCTTATGGCCTTCGGCCTCGTGCTCTCACTCGCGGGCTTCGTGGGGTGTGCGATCGTGATGGCGATCGGGCACCACAGCGCCAATCCCCACTGGTCCAGTAAGGGAAAGATGGGTTTGCTTGTGTGCCTCTTGGCTGCTTTGCTGATTGGCGGAGCGGACTTGCTCGTCAACACATTCTTTAGTCTCGGCTCGAGTCTCAGCTGATGGGTTCCCTATCCACTCGCGCGAAACTGCTCTTTGTTGCGCCGTTGCTACTGGTTTTCCTAATTGTTGTGGTTTTTGCGCTGCGACTGGTTTCGGCGACTTCGGACGTGGCTGCTCCGTCCCAGGGCCTCCCCGCGAGCGCTGCTCCGACCACCTCTTCGTACCATCCGCTTCGAATAACGCCGCCACTGACTGCGGTGGAGCGAAGTGCCAATGAGTTCCTGCAGAAGAACGGGGACTCTGGAAACTTCACCGTTTCCCGGGCCGACCGGCTTCCGACCGCGGCGACGAGTGCGGCGCTTCCACCAATCAACACAGTCGACTTGTCGGTGTCCTCCGTTTACGCGATGGCCTTCACCCAAGAACTCCTTGACCTCAACTTCGCGACCTCGAAGAGAGAGGAGCTTCTCGCCTGGACCAGTTACAACAACGCCCCCAACAGTCTGGTGAGTATGCCCGAAGCGGAACAGCAGAAGATACTTCCTGCCTCGTTGACGGCCCCGCCCGCGTTGGTGCCCACCTCGAAGGAGTGGCAACGGTTGGCGGCGTCGGACACCCGTTGGGGGGTGAGTGGACTCGTCATCTCGGTGAGTCCACTCTGGACGGAGATGTTGGCGACGGGGTGGAAGCCCGTTGACCCGCTCATGGTGGCTTACGACGTCTCGGGAACGCTGACAGTCATCTCGTCGGGTCACGCGACCAAGGTCGAGTCAATCTTCTTCGCGCTCACCCTGGGTGGTGCCTCCTGGCACCGAGGATATGGCGCGGTGGCGGTGAACGATTGGACCGTGAACTGAGTGTGCAATAAAATCAATCCACTCTGTGACTTCGGGGACCTCGCTGGTCACGTAGGCAGCAGCGTTGCGAGCACGGTGTTCAGCAGTATCGCGACGGCCTTTGGCAATACCGCCGACTCCGCGGTCAATTGGCTCTGGGAGCAACTCTCCGCCTCGACGACGGTCTCCCTTGGGGGAGCGAACTTCGAACTTGATCTGGGGATCGTGGTCTCGATCGCGGTGGTGTTCTGTCTCGGACTCTTTGTCATTCAAGTGGCTGTCTCCGCCTTACGCCGGGACGCGGGGGGCATCGGTCGAGCGCTACGGGGATTGGTTATCGCGACCGTGGGATGCGCGATGACGCTCGCGAGTCTGAACGTGCTCTTGGCGGGGGTCGATCAACTCTGTTCGGGCATCGTGAAGGTCGCGACCGGGGCTACGATCGCCACCCTCGGCACCAAGATCGTCGGGGACGCCGTCTTCACCACCGCTTTCGCCAGTCCGCCGACCATCTTGATCTTGTCGTTGTTTACGATCGTGGCGGTTGCCATCGTCTGGTTTGCCTTGGTGATCCGTAAGATGCTCATCCTGATTGCAGCGATCTTCGCGCCGCTGGCTTTCGCCGGTGGGGTGGCCGACCTCTCGCGGGGCTGGGTGCGTAAGTGGCTCGAAGGCATGTTGGCGCTGGTCTTTTCTAAGTTGATCCTGATCATCATCTTCGTCATTGGCCTCGGCGTGCTGGGCGGCATGGGATCTGGCAGCGGTGGTTCGGCGTTGAACTCGATCACCGGTGAGATCACCGGACTACTCATTCTCTTGGTCGCTGGATTCTCACCCTGGATGGCGCTGCGACTCGTGCACTTCACAGGCGACCACATGGCGACTCTCGCCCAGTCGGCGGGTCACGCGAATGCGGGTGCGTCGACCGTGGTCAGTGCACCACAGAAGATGTCGCAGCTCAAGTACTCGGCTGGCTCACTGGGTGGGCACATTCGTCCGTCGTCGTCGACCGCGGGCACCGGTTCTGGCTCTCACGGTGGCGGCGCACTGTCAGCTGTCACCGCCTCCGACACACTGAGCGCGGGCGCGCCGCTCGGCCACTCTGTCTCGCGGGTTGCGGCAAGTGGAACGACGTCGACAGCGACTGGTGGGAGCGGCGCGCCGTCACACGGGTTCGACGAACGAAACCGAGGAGGCGGCGCGTCGCCTGCAGCGGGGGTTCGTTCAGAAAGCTCTGCCGCGCCTCCAAAGTCTGACGCTGGCGCTGGCCGGACTACTCCGCGAGGTGCTCCGACTACCGCTTCATCGCCGGACTCTGCCGGGCCACGCCTCGAACCGGGAGCGTCGCCGATGGCGTCGGCCAGGCCCAAGGAGTCGGGCGAGCAAACATCACCAGTGCCGCCAGCGCCGCCGCACCGTCCGGTCCCGCCAGCCGGTGTAAACCCCAGCGAGGAAGGGAGGGAGTAGTCGATGACCACGATGGCCCCTTCCACCGTCCGATTCGCCCGGCGTTCGACGCGTGGGGTGCTGCTTGGCTTCTCGGCGCTGCGTTGTGAAGTAATCGGCGTGGCCTTCGTCGTGCTACTCATCGGACTTCTACTCGCCGGGGGCTGGGGTCTCATGCTCACGAGTCCCCTCTGGACGGCGCTCGCGGTGAGTGCGTTCCTGAGGCGCAAGGGCAAGACGATCATCGAGTGGCTGCCGATTGTGCTGCACTGGTCGCTGCGCATCTCGGCGACACAGACGGAGTACCGCATGCGGGTTACCGAACCCCGACCGGCGGGGACGATGGCGCTGCCCGGTGACGCCGCGTCGCTTCACTTCTACGACGACCCCGAGACGGGGGCCTGCTTCATCCACGACCCGCACCGCGAGACGCTTTCGGTGGTCCTATCGGTGTCGCACTCGGCCTACGTGTTGCTGGCGCCCGGTGAACAGAATCAACGGGTCTCGGCCTGGGGACGGGTACTGGCGTCACTCGCCCAGACCGGCACGTGTGCCGCGGTCCAGGTGCTCGAGTCCACCATTCCCGATCCCGGCACCAAGGTCGCCCAGTGGTACGAAGAACATGCGACGAGAGTGGACGACTGGGCGAACGGTGAGTATCAGCGCCTGCTGGCCCAGTCGTCCTTCGGTTCCTCGACTCACCGCACGACCATCACGCTGAGCCTCGACATGAAGAAGGCGGCGGCGTCCATTCGCGCGGCCGGTCGTGGGGTCCGTGGCGCTGTCCACGTGCTGCGCGTCGATATGACGGTCCTCGAACAGGGACTGCGCGCGGCCGGACTACGTCTCGGTGGTTGGCAGAACGAACAGCAACTCGCGGCGCTCTTGCGTCAGGCGTACGATCCCTCCTCCGAGGTGGATGTGCGCACACTTGGCGCAAGGCTTAAGAGTGCCGGTCCGATTGCGGTCTCCGAGCACTGGTCGTATCTGCGACACGACTCGGGATACTCCTGCGTGCTCTGGATCAGTGAGTGGCCCCGGATTGAGGTTCCGGCCCACTTCCTTCACGCGCTGGTGTTCGCCCCCGATATTCGTAAGTCGCTGTCACTCATTGCGCGACCGTTGGGGACGGCGGAGGCCCTGAGAGCGTTGAGAAAAGAAAAGACGGAAGCGATTACCGATTCGCGCCACAAAGCGAAGGTCGGCCAGGTCCAAGACCTCTCCGATGTGCAGGAGTATCAGGATCTGCTGGCCCGAGAGCAGGCCCTCATCGGCGGCCACGCGGACGTTGAGTTCAGCGGGTTTTTCACGGTCATCTCCGCCAGCCGCGACGGACTGACCCAGGCGGTGGCGCTGATCGAGCGCGCCGCCGGGCAGTCCGGGTGCGAGACGCGCGTCCTCTACGGTCGCCAGTCCCAGGGGTTCGTGGTGGGTGCGTTGCCGCTCGGGCGTCGCTCGTTCTAGCGGATGTGGGTGAACAGCGTGGGCCGCCGAGGGGACCTATCGTGGCGGCGGAGCGAACTCGAAGAATTGCGAACGGCGGTCAACATGGCCCGCCTGTCGCGAGAAACCGGTTCGTCTCACATCGTCGTGGTCGGCCCGAAGGGGGGTACGGGCAAGACCACGACGGCCGCCATGTTAGCGAGCATCCTTGCCTCGTCGCGCGGTGAGATCGTGAGCGTGTTGGACGCGACCCATCAACTTGGCACGCTACGTCGACGCTTGGTGACCACGACTGAGCCCCCGACGCGCCCCTTTTCGGAGCTCTGTTCGCGGGCACTCGGCGGCGAACTAGCCGCGGAGTGGGCGGCACTGGCACCATACGTCGACACGGTGGGCAGCTTGCGCGTGCTGCGGAGTCTGAGTAGCCCCGACGCGGAGTTCGACCTCTCGCCTGAAGCGTTCGCGGCAGGCCTGTCACTCATCGGTCGCGCGAGTCAACTCATAGTCTTGGACGTCGGCACGAAGGCAAACGGACCGGTGATGACGGCGGCACTAGACGGCGCTGACGCGCTGGTTCTTGCGACCGAGTTCGCGTACGATGCTCTCGAACTCACGGTTGAGATGGCCAGCGCTCTCGCGGGCGAGCCACTCAGTTATCGTCCCGATCCCGATGAGTGGACGGGAATGTCCGACGGTCGTCTCGCGTCGCTGATATCAAACGCCATCGTGGTGGTTTCTTCCGGTCGGAGTGACGACATTCGGCGTCGGGACCCGAATCTCTCGATGATGCTCGAATGGCTAGGGGTCGTCTGTGGTGGAGGAGTCGTTGTCGTTGACTCCGACGATCACTTGAGTGTCGGCGGCGTAATCGATCAGGGTCAATTGGAGTTCAACACGGTCCTCGCCTACACCCGGGTCGCCGCGAGTATCACGACACAGTTGTCGAGGAGGGACGCGTCGTGACGCTGCCCGAGTTGCCTACGCGCCAGTACGAGTGGCGTCACGCGTCTCGGCCGAGGGGATCGCGCATCGCGCGCGGACGAGGTTCCCGTGTCACGGCACGTCGGCCAATCGTTCGCGTCCGATACGTAGTGGTCGGCATTGTTGACGCGGTGTTGCTCTCTGCTCTGATCCATCCGGAGCTTGTGCGTTGGGTCTTTCTCGCGCTGAGAGACGTGAGGTAGTCGTGAGAGCCGCACGAGACGATGATGCGATTCTTCCGCCCTATCCGGCGTTCGTCCAGGAACGAGGGTCACGTGATTCTTCGAAGTTTTCAGCAGAATTGGACAAAATCCCTGGTGGGTCACGGGTAGCTAGCCCCCAATCCGGCCCCACGAGGGCCGTAGAGGCGATTTTAGACGGAGGCAAGTCGCTCGGCGGGGCGCTCGCGAGTGGATCTGGGGTGTCACGGCGCGAACAACGAACCCTCACGGGCGAGGCGGAGCGTATCTCGAATGCTGATCGGATGGTCGCGCGCGAGGAACTGCGAGAGGCGAAACGTCAAGTTCAACGTGAGGCTCACGATGCGGCGTACCTGCCCAAGAACGGTGAGAACGGCGAGTGGGCGCTGCGCTCGTATCGAAGGTTGAAGGTTGAAGCTCACCGCGCCACAAGCGAGGTCCTGGCGGGCGCCTATCCCTTCCTCGCCGAGAGTGGACTGGGCAGCGAGGGCGTCCTCATTGGTCAGGACGCGTGGAGTGGCGCGGGCTTCGTCTACGACCCTTGGGTCCTCTACCAACATGGCGTGCTGACGAATCCGAACGCGGTGCTGGCCGGCGTCGTGGGTCGGGGTAAGAGCGCGCTCGCTAAATCACTCGCGACGCGCTCGATCGCCTTCGGTCGCCGGTGCTACGTGCCCGGCGATCCTAAGGGGGAGTGGTCGGTCGTGAGTCGCGCCGTCGGCGGTCAGGTGATCGCTCTCGGTGACGGCACGAGTGCCCGGTTGAACCCCCTAGATGAGGGTCCGCGGCCGACGTCCCTCGCCAACGACGACGGTCACGAGGAGGTCCTTTCGGACGACGCGTGGGGAGCGATGGTGTGCCAGCGTCGTCGTGAGTTGCTGCGCTCGATTACCGAGGCGGCGCTCGGACGTGGTCTGGCGCCGGTTGAGCTGACGGCACTTTTCGCCGCTCTTGATGAGGCGGTGCGCGAGAACACGACTCCCACGCTGCCCCACGTGGTCGCCGCGATGTTCGATCCGGTGAGCGACACGCGTGGATCCAGTCGCGTACAACTCCTCGACGATGGTCGTGAGGCGTCCCACGCGCTCAGTCGCCTCGTGGGAGGGGACCTAGGCGGACTCTTCGACGGACCCTCCACTGTGCGCTTCGACGTGAGTCTTCCGATGGTGAGTTTGGATCTCAGTCGGATCCAGGGATCAGACGCCAAGATCGGGCTCGTCATGACCTGCGCCAGTTCCTGGATGGAGGCGGCCCTCCAAGACCCTTCGGGCGGCCAGCGCTGGGTCGTCTACGACGAAGCGTGGCGCGTGCTGAAACAACCCGCGCTCTTGGCCCGCATGCAGTCCCAGTGGAAGCTCTCGCGTGCGCTCGGCATCGCCAACCTCATGGTGATACACCGACTCTCGGACCTCGACGCCGTGGGAGAGCGCGACTCCGAGGCTCGCAATCTGGCCCTCGGACTCCTCGCTGACTGTTCCACCAAGATCATCTACGCCCAGGAGTCGGGCGAGGACGCGAAGACCGGCGCGTCACTCGGACTGTCGTCGACCGAAGTCGATCAGCTTGCGTCTCTCGTGCAGGGCGAAGGACTGTGGCGCGTCGGGGAGCGCTCCTTCGTGGTTCGTCACGTCTGCACGCCGGGAGAGCTCGCGCTCTTCGACACCAACCAACGAATGTCGTCGTGAGCGCGCGACCCAGCGACGACGCCGGGCTGTTTGCGGTCGTGGGAGTCTTCGGACTTTTCGTGGCGCTCGCGATCGGTGGACTGCTGAGTGCTCTGTTGTCTGGGCACGGACTACCGACCCGCCACGCGGCCGGTGCGATCACCGCCTTCGCGCACCTCCGCAATCCCTCCCTCGCCTGGCGGGTTCCAGTCGGTCCCGCGTGGCTGTATTGGCTGGTCAGCGCGGCGGTGTTGGGTACGGCGAGCATCGTCGCCACCCGTGCAGTGCGGTTTGTTACGAGCGACGCGCGAGCGAGAGCTGACGACTCGTCTCGCGCAGGGGGAGTAGCCGATCGCGGCGAGATTCTTCGAGCGGCCGGCGTGAAGCCACTGCGCGCTCGGGGACGTATCCTGCGCCCGTCGCTTCAGAAGCCAGAGGTCCGAGATCTCGGTTTCTTCCTCGGTACGAGTCGCAACGTATCGTGCTTCGCCAGCGTCGAGGACTCCACGGTGATTCTCGGGCCTCCCCGTAGCGGCAAGGGTCACAACCTCGTCATTCCGTTCATCCTCGATGCACCGGGTGCGGTCGTGACGACGAGCACACGTCCGGACAACCTGGCCGTCACCATGACCGAGCGACGAGCACGCGGACCCGTTGGGGTCTTTGATCCCCAAGGACTCGCTGCGGGCGTGGAAAGTGCACTTCGCTGGTCGCCCATCCGAGGTTGTGAGCAACCCGAGACGGCGATGCTGCGGGCCCGCGCGTTGTGTGCGGGCGTGTCCGCCAACGTCACCGACGCAAACTTCTGGCAGCAGCAGACCGAAGTGGTCCTGCGCTGTCTCCTCCAAGCGGCTGCGGTGAGCGGGCGAGGGGTGAGCGATCTCTTTCGTTGGAGCCTCTCGCCCGATGAGGCCAAAGAAGCCGTCGAACTGCTGCGGGCGTCTCCGCGAGCCACGCCACTCTGGTCAAGGGCCCTCGGGGCAGTCGTGGGCCTCGAACCTCGTCAGCGCGCGAACATCTGGTCGGTCGTGAGCTCAGTGTGCGCGCCCTTTTCGAGTCCCCGGGTGATCGAACAGTTGACGCCCGTTCCGGGAGCGGAGTTCGAGCCGGAGGTGTTCCTTCGCGAGAACGGGACGCTGTACCTGCTCGGCACGAGCTCGGGGGCGATGGCCACATCCAACATCGTCTCGGCTCTCATTGAGGACGTCGTCGAAACCGCTCGACGACTCGCCAGTCGCTCCGCGGGCGCGCGACTTGATCCACCGCTGTCCTTGATCTTGGACGAGGCGGCGAACTACCCGATGCCGTCTCTCGGATCTCTGATGAGCGAGGGTGGCGGAACGGGTATCACCACGGTCGCCGTTTTCCAATCGCTCGCCCAAGCGCGAGATCGCTGGGGAGTCGAACAGGCCCAAGCCATCTGGGACTCCGCCACCACCAAGATCATTCTCGGGGGATCGAGCAACGCCAACGACCTGCGTGATTTGGCCCACCTTATCGGTGATCGCGAGACTCGTGAACTCTCCACCACCCGACAGGCGGGCGGGGGACGAAACGTGACCGAGTCGTCGCGCGAACGAGCGGTCCTCACTCCGAGCGATATTCGCCTCATCAGCCCCGGACATGCCCTCCTCTTGTTGCGTGCGGCGAGGCCCATCATGCTGAAGTTGCGACCCTGGACCGCCCGCCGCGACGCGAGTGAACTCACTGAGCAGCGAGCGCTGGTGGAAGATGCTCTGCGTACGGGCGCCACCCACTCTTCGTGGAGGTGACGCCGAAGGATTCTTCGCGCGAGGCGCTGCGTCGTTTCGAGCCCAGAGCTCGACCAGCTGAAGGCGGCGAAGAGAAGAACGAACCACCGCTCCACTGGCCCACCCTGGGGGCCATTCCTGCCCAGAGTCAGTGGCCGGAATTACGTCGGTGGGTGGAGGGTCTCCGCGAGAGTTATCCCGGACTGGACAGTTACGTCCTTCCTTCCTGCTGGTACGCGCACGAGTCGCTGGTCGGTGCGCTGCAGGCCCTGAAGGACTTCGAGCGCGCCGCCTATGGCCCTACCTCGCCGGGGACGGCCGCGCTGGAGTGGCACCGGGCGCTGCGTGACGTGTCGGCTCTCCTTCGCCAGTTCGTGGCCGATTTGCGCTGTGATCACAGTCCCGAGTGGGCGCAGCGTGACACCTTCGAAAAGTTCGTGGAGGGAGATATTTCGCGCCGACGTCGCTGGGCCGCGACCGTTGCGTTGGATCACTCGGACGAATCGACCACCGAGTGATCGGAGAAGACCATGGCTCGTGACTACGCCGAACTACTCGAATCGCTGTCGGAGGGCATCACCTCCCTCACCACCAGCGAGCGCTGGAGCCAGTATCTCGAGGTGCAGAGTCGTTTTCCGCGCTATAGCTCGAACAACGTGCTCCTGATACTCGCCCAGAAGCCAGACGCCACTCGCGTGGCTGGCTATCGAGCGTGGCAGGCTCTGGGCCACCAGGTGCTGGAGGGGGAGTCGGCATTGCGTATCTTTGCTCCTCTGCGCTATCGACGGGACGAAGAGATTGAGGGCGACGTCGCTCACGAGATCCGAGGCTTTCGACTCGTTCCCGTCTTTGACGTCAGTCAGACGACCGGACCCGAACTTCCCGACATTGTGAACAAACTCCACGGAGAAGCTCCCAGTGGAGTCTTTGCGAGACTCGTGGAGTTCGCCGAGGGACTCGGCTTTCGGGTGGAGCGACCAGAGTCGCTCGCAAGTGGCGCCAACGGCGACACTGACTTTTCCACGGTTCTTATTCGCGTGGCCTCACGCAATGGCGAGATCCAGCAAGTCAAAACCCTGGCCCACGAGATCGCTCACGCGTTGCTTCACGATCCCGAGTTGCCCGCGAATCGAGAGATATTGCGCCCGCAGCAGGAGCTTGAAGCCGAGTCGGTCGCGTACGTCGTCTGTCGGGCGCTCGCGATAGAGAGCGGGGAGTACTCCTTCGGGTATGTGGTGGGCTGGTCGGGCGGAGGAGACGAGGCGATCAAGGGTATCAAGGCATCCACGACCCGGATACAACGTGCGGCCTCGGCCGTGGTGGCGAGTTTCGAGACGACTGAGCCGGTCGTGGAGGCGGTGAACGTGGTGAGCGCGGGAGTGAGCGTCGAGCAGTGGCGCGACCGCGACGTCGCCCTCGACGTGGGCGAGCGCTGGCGCGCCGACGTTGGGGAACTGGCTCGTCTCTACGAGATCTCCGAGGCGCGAGAACGTAAGCGCACGGGATCTGTGCGTCCCGTGCGTTCCGCTCTCGCACATCTGCCCACGATCAGTACCGACTTCGTCGAGCGCGATGCGTCCACGACCCCTTCGTTCGAACTGGAGATCTGAAACCATGACCAAGCGACTCTCGCTCCTCGTGACCTTCGACCAAGACGCCCAGACCCTGGTGATCGACGACGAAGCCCTACGGATTATGTTCCCGGACGGCTCGTGCTGGGACGACGAGCAGGATCGGTGGGTGAGTGAACCTGAACTGGTCGATGACGTCACGCGACGGCTCGTCGAGCGACTTTCCGATAGCGAGCACTCGGTGACGCGAGGCTCCCCGCGGCCGGTGTCGCTGGAGGCACGGTTCGTCGAGTTGGTGCTCAATATCATCGACCCCGACGGCGCCTGGGACCCCGAAGAGACCCTGGAGTTCGGGGACGCCGCGCGGATCTATTTAGGTAAATACCCGCTGTCGACGTGGGAGTTGGAGGGTGCTTTTAACCTCGCCGCCCAGTTCGTCCACGACTGGTCCCTCGGCCATGTTCAGGTAGTTGACGGGACTTCGTACCGAGTTGCCGGTGCTGCTGAGCGAGCCCCATTCGCGAGTCCGGCTCTCTCGAGGGAGGCGCAACCAGGACTGGAGTTTGCCATTAACGAGCCGACGTCAGAAGAGTGGCTGGAGCGTACAACTCTGGAGACCCGAGATCCACTGTCCGGAACGACCCTGCGAATGATCGTCGGAGAGTTCGAGGGGTCCCGACGGTCGCGCTCTTCGTAGGGGAGGACGAAGAACCGATTCTGATCGACCGCTCGGCCATGCAGATCGCTTTCGATGCGGACGGGGACTTCAACGCGATATCTCGTGATCCGATGCTCATCTTCAGCACGAACGCCGACAATGAGTTCAGCGTGATCGACCTCGATGTTGGCGAGGGCCCGGCGTTCGAATAAGTGAAGGTTTGAAGAGCGAGGTGACAATGTCGAAAGGAGTGATGTCGTGCAGAGTGATGAATTGACCGGTGTCACGAGGGATCAGGGTCCCTCCCTTCTGTTGACGATGGTGGAGACGGCGTCGATGTTGCGTCTCGGTCGCACCCAGACGTACGAACTCGTTATGCGCGGAAGCATCCCGAGCGTGACTATTGGTCGGCGCAGGTTGGTACTGCGAACAGGACTAGAGGAGTTCATTCACGACCTCGTCGCGGAACAGGAGTCGACTCAGGCGCAGTCGTAGGTCTTGTCTATACGGACGAGTATCAGCACTGATGCTCTTATCCTGCTACCGAATTTTGAGCGACTTGCGAACAAGTGTTCGCTGTGACAAGGTACCTGGATGCCTACTTTCGAAGTCACTATCTGCTTTCCCGACTGCTCGTTTGATGTTCACGAGAGTTTCTTGGAGGGCCAGCTAACCAACCTTCATTCTCGTCTTCACGCGTTTAGCAGACGAGACGAGGACGGAACCGCTCTCATTTTTCGAGTAGATACCGCGGGGCCATCGGAGGCAGCAACAAGGGCACGGCAAACTGCAACGGGCATCTTCACAAATCAGCGATTACAAGTGGAGTCGATCCAGGAAGTCGGCTACGAAAGCAGAAATTGAGCCGTTTCTTCCAAGTGTCCTTGCTAGAAACGTTGGGCGTCACTCCAGAGTGTGTCGTCCATCGCATCGGCGGCGGCCTGGCGGTCTGGAGACAGGATGTGACCATAGACGTCGGCGGTCATGCGAATAGATGCGTGCCCCAGAACTTCACTCACCACTTGCAATTTGACGCCTCTGGCGAGCATGAGGCTCGCCGCAGAGTGTCGAAGTTCATGCGGGTGCCAGTCGCCGAGGCCTGCTTGACGGCAGACAGCTTTGAACTCACGATTTAGATTTCGCGGATCGATCGGTGTGCCAATAGTGGTCGTGAAGATGTATCCCGTCGTCTGCCATGCCCCGCCGAGAGCGAGCCGCTCAGCGGCTTGGCGAGATTTGTGGGCTTTCAGTTCGACGATCATCGTGGTCGGGAGATTTACGGCCCGTCGACTCCGCGCAGTCTTCGTGTCCGAGGTGATTAGCGCGCCTTCCTCTCGGGTTAGTTGACGCCGGACCGTGAGCACGCCGGACGCCTCATTGAAGTCCTTCCATTGAAGACCGAGTGCCTCACCTCGTCGAAGTCCCGTTGAAAGCATGAGTGCATACAACGCTTCATTGCGGTGCCCCTTTAGTGAATCGAGAAGAAGACGCGCTTGCTCGGGAGTAAGAGTTCTGCCCTCGGATCTCGTGGTCTTGAGAGGTCTAGAGAGTCTCGCCACGTTTCGTGACACGCTGTCCCAACGCATGCCCTGGTCGATCGCCTGAGCGAGGACCGCTCGGACACGCCGGGCCGTCGACACAGAGAGGCCGCTGTCGAGTTTTTGCGAGATGAGGCGGTCGACATCAGCTGTGGTGAGCATCGCGAGTTTCTTCTTTCCAAGAGTCGGGATGATGTGCTGATCCGCGACGGCCTTGTAGTTTCGAGCGGCGCTCGGCGCAACTTGATGTCGTAGGACGTCCACGTGCCAACGATCAAGCAGTTGAGCGACAGTCAGAGACGTGTCGGGAGCGGGTAGCCCCTGATCGAGTTCGTGCTGAAGCTGTCGCATCTTGCGGACTACTTCGTTTCGCGTCCTGGCACTGAGGACTTTTCGCCTGGGTCGGCCATCAGCGTCGTAACCCAGGGAGACGGCACCCATCCAGCGATTGTCGGAGGCGCGCTGGTAGATCGACCCCTCGCCATTCCCTTTGTGTCCCGCCACTGTCACCTCCCGACTTCACAAAGGTCGCGAGTCGGCAATTTCTGCGTTGCTAAAGTCGTTGCTAAAGAACGCACCAAGAGAGTAGTGTGGAACCGGTCGCAATTTCGTAAGTACCCTTCTATCAGGTACTATGTTGGTGGAGGTAAGGAGATTCGAACTCCTGACCCCTTGCATGCCATGCAAGTGCTCTACCAGCTGAGCTATACCCCCGGCGCCGCGAGTTTCCATCGTAGCAGTCCGCCAAAATTGAACAGTTGGCGCCGAAGTCGTTAGACCTTGGGCCAGTCGACGCGCGAGATTCGCTCACGAATCGCTTTGGGAAGGCCTTCCACGACCTGTTCGTACGAGTGCGCAATCATTTTCCTGAGTTCCCGATCTGGCACGGTGCCATTCAAAGCCACGGTGTTCCAATGATCCTTATTGAGGTGGTACCCGGGGGTCACGGCATCGAACTCTTGGCGTAACTCGATCGCGATGAGTGGATCACACTTCAGAGAGATTGCTGGAGTTTCTCCTTCCGGTGAGACGATGGCGAACATTTTGCCGGCGACTTTGTAGACGTCGACGTCGGGGCCAAAGGGCTGCTCCTCACGGGTCTCTGGATACGTCATAAGGTACGTCGCGATCTCTTCAGTCTTCACGTGCGTCGACTTTCACGCGGTGGAGAGAATAAGGTCACACAGCTCTCCCGGCATGGAGAACATGGGTGAGTGTCCACACTCGAGAGTCGCGAATTCGCGACACCGAGCCGCCATTAACTCTTGAACGCTCATGTCGATCGCGTTGTCGAGAGTGCAGCGGATGTAATACGAAGGTATGTCGACATCAAAGGCACTGCGCGGGCTGCGAAAACTCGCCGTAGTTTGCGCTGTGAGTTGTCCGACGGCCCAATTCGCCGTCTCTTCCGAGCAGTCCTGGTAAAGAGCTTTCTTGGCGAGTGCGGGATCCAACACGAGGAACTCTCCGTCGATCTGAATCGCCTCGTCGAGCAGAGTGCGTACGTTGACTTCGCGCGTTGCCTCACTAGCGCTCTCGCCGAGCAGTGGCACGAGCGCTGCCACGTAGACCAGTCGCTCCAGGTTCGCCACGCCCTCCGCGGCTTCGGTGATCACTGCGCCGCCATAGCTGTGTCCTACCAGTACGACCGGTCCTTCGAGATTGGCGATCTGGACGACTTCGTTCGCGTCGTCCGCGAGAAAGGTAGTGGGATGCGCGCCGTGAATAGATGACGGCAGGTCGACGGCGGTCCATGGCACGCCTCGGCGGGTGAGTTCGGTTCCCACCTCGCGCCACCCCCACGCCCCACCCCACGCTCCGTGCACCAATACATAAGTTGGCTCTGCCATGGGACTCCCTTTCGAGAGAGGTTACGGCCAATTTTCCCTAGAATGTCGTAATGAGCCGCCCATTTGACGTGACCGCCATCGAGGAGAAGTGGCAGGCGCGCTGGCTGGACGACGGCACGTACGAAGTTGATAACGACGACCCCCGCGAACGCTATTACGCCCTCTGCATGTATCCGTACCCGTCGGGAGCGGCCCACCAAGGCCACGTTCGTAACTACATCTTTGGTGATCTCGTGGTGCGCTATCAGACCATGCTCGGAAAGGCCGTCCTGTCGCCCTACGGCTTTGACTCCTTCGGCCTGCCCGCGGAGAATGCGGCTATCAAGGCCGGCAGCCACCCGCGCCTTTTCACTGAGGCCCGGATGCACGAGCTCAAGACGTCCGTTCGCCGTCTCGGCGCCGTCTACGACTGGCGCCGAGAGGTCTACAGCCATGACCCCGAGTACATCCGGTGGTCGCAGACAATATTCCTAGCGTTCCTCGAAGCGGGCATCGCGTATCGCGCCGAGGCGCAAGTGAATTGGTGCCCCGGGTGCAAGACGGTCCTCGCGAACGAGCAGGTGCTCGCTGACGGGACGTGCGAGCGCTCGGGCGACCTGGTCACGAGACGCCTCCTTGAGCAGTGGTTCTTCAAGATCACGGACTACGCCGAGGAGCTTCTCACCAGTCTCGATGACCTCGAGTGGCCCGAGCGCGTGAAGACCATGCAGCGCAACTGGATTGGCCGCAGTGAAGGAGTCGAGTTTGACCTACCGCTTACGTACGATCCCTCGAAGGCGCTGCGGGTATTTACAACCCGGCCCGACACGGGATTCGGTGTCACCTACGCAGTCGTTGCGCCAGAGCATCCGATGTTGTCCTTACTTACGACGGACGACGAGCGTCTACGCGTGGAAGAGATCGTCGCACGCGCCACGTCCATCAGCGAAATAGAGCGCACGTCGTCATCGGGCGAGGGAGTGGCCGCCGAAAAGCGCGGTGCCTTTACCGGTAGTTACGTCACAAATCCTTTCACCAGTGAGCGCGTTCCGGTGTACGTGGCCGACTACGTGCTGGGCAATTACGGCACCGGGGCGATCATGGCTGTGCCGGGTGAAGACGAGCGAGACTACGAGTTCGCGAAAATGCACGGGCTTCCCGTGGTGCGCACGGTGCAACCGCCCGAAGGTTTCGAGGGCGACGTGTACAACGGCGACGGCGCGCACATTAACTCTGGCTTCTTGGACGGGTTGAACGTCGCCGAGGCGAAGACCGCAGCGGCGGAGTACCTCGTCGATCACGCGAACGGCGTGAGCAAGGTCAACTACCGCTTGCGCGACTGGTTGGTCTCGCGCCAGCGATTTTGGGGTTGCCCGATTCCCGTTGTCTACTGCGACGACGACGGCATTGTCCCGGTCTCGAGTGATCAACTTCCCGTCCTCGCGCCCGACGACGTCACGATGGACCAAACCGGTCAGTCGCCGCTCGCCACCCACGAAGGTTTTCTCTACACGACCTGTCCCAAATGCGGCAAACGAGCGCGCCGCGAGACCGACACCATGGACACCTTCACCGACTCGTCCTGGTACTTCCTACGATTCGCGGATCCCTTCACGCCCGACAAGGCCTTCGACCCGGCACAAGCGAAGAAGTGGATGCCGGTCAATCAGTACATCGGCGGCATCGAACACGCGATCCTTCACCTCATGTACGCCAGGTTCTATTTGAAGGCGTTAAATGACGTCGGCCTCGCTTCGGGTCTTCCGCGCGAACCGTTCCAGCGTCTCTTCACTCAGGGCATGATTCGCTTGTCGGGTTCCAAGATGTCCAAATCCAAGGGCAACCTCGTCACTCCCGAAGCGTTTTACGGAACAGTGGGCGCTGACGGCCTTCGCCTCTTTCACCTTTTCGCGGGTCCTCCGGCCGACGATCTCGACTGGACCGATCAGACCCTCGACGTCATCGACGGCTGTGGGCGATTCATCGATCGTTTCTATCGGCTCTGGAACCACTATGACGTGAACTTTCACGACGTCGCCGATGACTCAGACTTCGCCGTTCGCCAAGCGGCGCACCGAACCATTGCTCGCGTCACTCACGACTTCGAGCGATGGAGTTACAACACCGCGGTTGCCGCCATCATGGAGTTGCTCAATACCGTCTCGAAGGCGGCGCGTAGTGAGCACGGCATTGCTCCTTCAACACTCGAAGAGTCTCTCGACATCATGGCAATGCTGCTCGCGCCCATGACTCCGCACATCACCGCCGAACTCTGGGAAGAGCGCCATCCCGACCGGCCGAGCGTTCACCTCTTGCCGTGGCCCGTGGCCGATCCTGCCCTTGTGGCTGAGGCCGAAGTCACCATGGTCGTTCAGGTCAATGGCAAGGTGAAAGCCCGAGTGTCAGTTGCCCCGTCGATCAGCGTCGACGACGCTACGGCCGCCGCTCTTGGCGACGCCGAGATCATTGCTGCACTCAATGGCGCGACACCGTCGCGCATCGTCGCTCGTCCGCCTCGACTGGTGAACATCATTCTCTGATGGCGAAGAGCTCAACGTCGAGCGAGACGCATATCACCATCGAGCCGCCGCGCTTCGATCGTCCGGAAGTGGAGATTCGCGCATCCACCCGACGAAAGAAGACGGGCAACGCGCACTGGTCGGGGAGCCGCATCGTGGTCCAGATTCCCGCTCGCGTGCGTGGTCGCGAACGGCGCGCGTTTGTCGATGAGTTGGTGGAGCGTCTTCTTACGCAGCGACCCCAGAACGCCGGCGGTGATGGCGCCCTCGAAGAGCGGGCGCACGTGCTCGCCGAGCTCTACAACGACGGCATTCTGCCGGCGTCCGTGCGGTGGGTGACGAACCAACAGGCGCGTTGGGCTTCGTGTTCTCCCGGCACCCGAGAGATCCGAGTGTCGAGTCGTCTACGTCAGTGCCCCGAGTGGGTGATCGACGCTGTTTTGGTGCACGAGCTCGCGCATCTGCAAGAAGCCGATCACTCGGCCAAGTTTTACGAACTTGCCGACCGACACCCGCGCCAGCAGGACAGCGCTCTCTATCTGGACGGTTATGCGCTGGGATTGGGGTTGCGCATCGAAAGCGACGTCGACCTGGGCGCATAGTGGCGTGTTCTCTGTAAGGTTTCGAGATTGACTCACGGTTCGAGTGGCACGCACGTAGCCGAGTGAATGAGCAAAGAAGTTCGTTCGAAGGGAGAATTGGGTGATCCGAGCCCTTGGTCGGTTGCCCGAGGTGGGAGTGCGCCGCGCCATTCGCGCCACGGTCGCGGCCGGGGGAACCTTTTCTTTCTTCTATCAGGTTGTTCACAACCCGATCGCTGCAATCTTTGCTGCGTTCGGCTCGATGATACTTCTTGTGTACGTGGAGTTTGGAGGTCCCAAACGTCAGCGCCTTGAGCAACACTTCGGGCTGATCATTCTCACTCTGCTGTTCGTATTCCTCGGGACTGCGTGCTCTCAAGTGCTCTGGGTTGCCGTCGCCGCAACCGTGGTGGTGTGCTTCGGTGTCTTGATGATGGGAGTGGTGAGTTCATCGTTTGCGGGAGCTACATCCGCGATGCTCATCAGCTTCCTGCTTCCGGTCGCTTTCCAAGGACCGCTGGCCTCCATTCCCGATCGCCTTCTCGGATGGGGAGTTGGGGGCGCGGTATCACTGCTGGCGGTCGCCTTCATTCTCCCCGCTCCTTCTACGGAGCCACTGGTCGACGTTACGTGCGGCGCTCTCGAAAAGATCGCCGGCTACCTCAGCGCTGCGACCGCGATGGCGTCCACGGAGCGCGTCGAGGCGGGAGACGCGACCAAGAAATTGCGCACGGCGTTCTTTACAGCTCCCAATCGACCAGCCGGGCTCAGCGCCAGTGCCCGACTTCATGTCACCGTGATTGAGTGGGTACTGGAGTTGGATCTGCTCCTCTCTGGCGACGCGTCACCACTGAATGATCCTGATAACGACGAGGTGCGTAGCCTTGTGACGGCGTGCGCGACCGTTCTGAGTGAAGCGGGAAGCGCTCTCGCGGCATCTGGAGGAGACACGGATTCACTCGAACGGGATTTGGCTGCGCTGCGAGAGGCGCGAAAACAACTCGAGAGTTCCGTCCTTCGTTCGCTCCATCGCCACGTGAGCGCCAATAATGATGGATCGAGCGATGGCCATGACTCGGAGCTGATCGTCGTCCTTGGCGAAAACTTTCGCGCCGACAATATCGCGAGTACGGTCGAAAAACTAGGCGACGACGCACAGCGACTTGTCGCTGCACGAAACCGGACCTGGTGGCAGCAGGCTCTCGGGCTTGAGGCCAGCGCGCGCGACTCGTGGTTCGACGCGGTGAGAAGGAGATTGCGCTCACACTTCTCGCGACGATCCGTGTGGCTACACAACAGCGCGCGCGGAGCGCTGGGACTTGGTCTCAGCGTGCTGGTTGCCTATGAGTTCGGGGTGCAGCACGCCTTCTGGGTCGTGTTCGGCACGCTCGCGGTGTTGCGTTCAAATGCTCTCAGCACCGGCCAGACAGCGGCGAGGGCGCTCGTCGGAACGATCGAGGGCATCGTCGTGGGATCACTAATCATCGGACTTCTCGGAACGCACGAAACGGTGTTCTGGATTCTTCTTCCCTTCGCCATCTGTTTCACCGGGTTCGCACCATCGGCCATATCGTTCGCCGCGGGTCAGGCCGGCTTCACCATGACGATCCTGATTCTTTTCAATATTGTCGAACCGATCGGCTGGAAGATCGGTGTCATACGGATCGAAGACGTAGCTCTCGGTTGCGCCGTGAGCCTCGTGGTCGGACTGTTGATGTGGCCCCGCGGTGCCAGTGCCGCGCTGAGGTACTCCATCGCTGATGGCATCAATAACAGCCTGACTTACTTGCAGGCGTCCGTCGCGCACGGATTGGCTCGGTGCGACCCAACGACGGACCAAGGTGACGAGGTGCCCGAAGCACGGCGTTTGGCGCAAGAGGCGGCACGACGTCTCGACGATGCGTTTCGCGAATATCTCTCGGAACGCGGATCGAAGTCAGTCTCCCTCGCCGACGTATCGGATCTCATCGCGGGTGTCACGGCGGTACGCATGACCGCGGACAGCATTCAAGAACTGTGGAGCGAGAAAATGTCGGTCGGTTCCAGTGATCAGACGGTCGTTCACGAAGCCTTCTCCCAAGCGGTGGACTCGATCACGCGCTGGTATGGACAGATCTCGGCGGTCATCGTTGGCGAACCGAGCTCGCTCTCTGCACCATCAGATTTCACCTTTTCGGTGCAGCAGATTGTCGATGCGGTGCGGGTCGACTTAACCGACGACGACGGCCGCGGTACCGAGGCGGCGTTCAAGATTGTGTGGACCGACGACTATCTTCGCCAGTTGCACGAACTGCAACAGCGCCTGCTACCGGTAGTCGAGGCGGTGGCTTCAGCGAAGAACGTTTCCCGGCTCGGCCGCAGCGCACGGGAGAAGGTTCCCGCGAGGACCTGATTGAGGTTCGGCGTCAAGCGTCAGGTCGGACTTGGCTTGAAGTTGATGCTGATGCGCGGCCCACTCGCGGTCGATTGCTTCGGAACGGCGTGGCGCCAGTCCACTTGACACCGGCCGCCCATGACAATCAAATCTCCCGACGCGGGATGAAGAGTCGTACTCTTGCCGCCTTCGAGAGGACGAATCAGGAACCGTCTCGTGGAACCGAGACTTAACACCGGTACGACGCATGCGGGAGTGATCCTCCCGATGCGATCGCCGTGCCACGCCGTGGAGTCGTGATGATCTCGATAGAGGTTCATCCAGAGTGATCTGTAGGAACTCTCGTAGTGGCGAGAGAGTGAGGCAGCGATCTCGCCCATGATCGACTGGGGAGCCATGGACACTCTTGCGTACTCGGCCGTGAGTCGAGGCTCGATGACGTCCTGGGTGTACATCCAGCGCGAGCGCTGCTTCCAGGGCGCGGTACCGAGCAGATCCTTAAAGAGAGTCTCGCTGCCCGAGATCCACGCGGGTACGTATTCAATCCAGGAGGTCTCGTCGAGTTGGATTCGCTGCGCGCCACTAAACGCGTGATCGATGACGGTCGGGAACTCTTCGAAGAGGCCCCCCTGATACGTGGAGAGGACGGTCGAGAGGTCGGAGATAGTCATAGTCGAAGATTCGTTCGGTGCCATGTGCCCTCCTCACCGATGAGATCCTTGACGCTATGAGTGCCCTGTCACACACGGCCAGAAAGTACCAGTGATCAGTACTTATCCGTGAGACTGAACTTGAGTTAGGTTGCCTCGCCGCGCAGGAACCGTTCCAACTCAGCCGCCAACTCATCTCCGCTGGGCAGCTCTTCACCGAGCGACGTGCCTTCGGTTTCGTCGGCCGCGGCTTCGAGGCGTTCCACCATCGTTGAGTGGTCCGCGTTGTTGGTCACGAGATCGTCAACGCGTTGGCGCGCCTCGTCTGCTGCCGCACGCAAGTTGCCGGCGTCCAAGGTAAGACCCGACATGCGCGCGAGACCGTCGATGAGAGCCGCCGCCGCTTGCGGGTAGGGCATCGAGGCAACGTAGTGCGGCACGCGCGCCCAGAGAGTGATGATGTCCATGTCGACTTCGGCGAACCCGAGCTCCAAGGCCGTACCGATACCGGCGGGCACTTCGAGCTCGCCCGAAACCGAACCCACCGACGTTAGAAGGTGAGCGCTTGAGGCGGGCGCCGTGCCGATGACGCGAATAGGTCGCGTGTGAGGAGTGGGCGCTGGAAAGGCTCCCAGTCCCACCACGAGACGCACGTCGAAGCGTCCGGCCGCGTCGGTCACGACGTCGACGAAGTCGCTCCAGTGAAAGTCGGGCTCGGGTCCGACGAGAAAGAGCACATCCGCACCGTCGCCGTCTCGTCCGTAGCGCAGTTGAATCTCTGGCCAGGTCAGTTCGGTCGTCACGCCGTCGACGATGCGCGCGAGAGGACGACGAGCCCGCTGGTCGATGAAGTACTCGGTGTCGAAGGTGGCGAGAACCTCAGTCGGGATTGTTTCGAGCATGGTGGAGATGGCCGTGCTCGCGGCAATGCCCGCGTCGATCCATCCTTCGAGGCCGATTATGAGCACGGGCTCGTTGAGGTCAGGGTCGGCCAAGAAGATGATGCGGTCGTAAATCTCGTCGTCCATCAGTTCTCCAGAGTCCGCTTCGCCGTCTCGGCGAGCAACGCAATATACGAGGGATAAGCGTCAACGCTGCCTCGATCGCCCGCGGTCGCTCCCGCGCGATATCGCGCGAAGACCCCTTGCATGATGCAGGCCAGCTTCCAGTAGCCGAATGCTTGATAGTACGCAACGTTGCTCAGATCAAGAGTCGAGTGGTTCGCGTATACCTTTAACACCTCGTCGCGGCCTATAAAGCCCTCGGCGGTCGTGGGGGCGACACCGAGGAGAAACTCCGTAGCGTCGCCGCGCTCCGCCCAGTAGCAGAGCAGCGTTCCCAGGTCCGCCACGGGGTCGCCCAGCGTGCAGATTTCCCAGTCGAGAATGGCGCGAACTTCTCCGCGTTCGTTCAAGACCGTGTTGTCAAGTCGGTAGTCGCCGTGCACGACCGCGACGCGCTGCTGGCGAGGGATTGAGCGCGCAAGTTGGTCACCGACTTCTTCGACGATGTTCTCGTGGTCGACGCCCTCTACTCGCATCTGTTCGAACTGGCTGCGCCAGCGGTTGAGTTGGCGCTCGATGTAGCCGTCGTGTCGCGCCAGGCCCGACAGTCCGGCCTTCTCGACGTCAACGTCGTGAAGTTGAGCGAGGGTCGTGGCCAAATGCTCGCCAATCAGGGATCTTGTAGCGATGTCGTAGGTAGTCTCCGCGTCGTTGCGGTCGCGAAGAATGGCGCCTTCCACAAACTCCATGACGTAGAAGGGACGTTCATTCACTTCGGGATCGATGCAGAGCCCTAGGGGTTTCGCGACGGGTATTCCCTGGGGATAGAGCGCGGTAATGATCGTGTGCTCGCGCACCATGTCGTGAGCGGTCGGGAGCACGTGACTCGTCGGGGGACGACGTAAGGCGAAGGTCGCTCCAGTGGCGTCGGTGACGCGAAACGTCAGGTTGGAACGCCCGCCCGCAATGAGTTCGAAGTCAAGGGGAGCCGTTGCACCGAGGTGCTCCACCATCCACGCCGTGACGCCGGTGTCATTGATCCCCGTCACCATCCCCATAGTCGCCGAGGCTAACAGTGAACTGAGACCCCTCCTTTTCTCGAACGTCACCGTTATGCTGTCGCTCGTGAAAGATGTCACTGACGCCACATTCGCGCTCGACGTTATTGAGCGTTCGAAGACCGTCCCGGTCGTCGTTGATCTGTGGGCTACCTGGTGCGGGCCCTGTACGACGCTTAGTCCGATCATCGAGAAGGTGATCGGCGAGACCAATGGTGCCGTCGAACTCGCGAAAGTTGACGTCGATCAGAATCCCGACATCTCGCGCGCCTTTCAGGTGCAGTCGATACCCGCAGTCTTCGCCATCAAGGACGGTGCCGTCGTCGACACCTTCGTGGGTGCCCTTCCCGAAGCCCAAGTGCGCGAGTTCATCGAGCGTTTAGCGCCCGGCGCATCGATCGTGGATCAGTTAGTGAACGCGGGCGACGAGCAATCACTCCGCGCCGCGCTCGAACTCGATCCGAGCAACGTAGACGCGGTCGTGGCCCTCGGTGACTTCCTGCGTCAAGACGACCGTCTCGATGAGGCCGAAGCCCTCCTCACTCCGTACGCACATGTGCTCGCCGTCAAAACCATCCTCGCGAGACTTCGACTGCAACGAAGTGGCGTGCGCCTCGACGGAGATTTGGATCTCACTCTTGAGCACCTGTTGGAGCAGTCGACGACGAGCGAACCGTCGAAGGATCAACTGCTCGAAGTGCTTGACGCGCTCGGACCCGAGGATCCGCGCTACGTGTCGTACCGTCGTCGGCTCGCGAGTCGCCTCTACTAGTGCCCGTCTTTCGGCCCGCTGGGCCGTTGGTGGTCGCCCTCGGGACTCGTCGCGTCGACGTAACGAATCGAGCGCTCGTGATGGGCGTTTTGAATCGCACGAAGGACTCGTTCTACGAACCGGCCGCGACCTACGACCTCGACACCTTTTTCGCGCGGGCCGAGCAACTCGTCGCCGAGGGAGCGGACATCTTGGACGTCGGGGGAGTGAAGGCCGGACCGGGTGACGAGGTCAGCGAAGAAGAAGAGCTCGACCGCGTGGTGCCCGTCCTTCGCGAGCTCGCAGCGCGCTTCGGGGTTCCGCTCAGCGTCGACACGTGGCGCGCGTCCGTGGCGAAGGCGAGTTTTCATGTCGGGGCCTGCATCGGTAACGACATCAGCGGCTTCGCCGACCCCGCCTACCTGGAAGTGGCGGCCGCCGCGAACGCCACCGTGGTGGCAACGCATATTCGGCTGCAACCTCGCGTCGCCGATCCGACTCCCTACTACGACGACGTCACGAGGTCGGTGAGTGAGTTTCTCCTTGAGCGTCGGCGTTGGGCCCTCGCGGCCGGACTCACCCACGAGCAGATCATCGTGGACGCCGGGCTCGACCTCGGTAAGACGCCCGCGCAGTCACTGCAACTACTGCGCGAGTCGGAGACGCTGGCGGCTCTCGGTTCGCCGCTTCTTTTGTCGGCCTCGAACAAGACCTTCCTCGGCGCTCTATTGAACCTCGAGGTGGGCGAGCGCTCCTCGGCCTCGATTGCCGCGACGGCGCTCGGGATCACACAGGGTTGTCGTATCGTTCGGGTACATGACGTCGCCGCAACCGTTCGAGTGCGTGATGCGCTGGAACGACTGGCGAGCGTGGCGTGAGTAGCGCGACCGTCTGCGTCGTGGGCTCGGACGCCACGATGGTCTACGACGCCGTGCACAACGCGGTGGCGAACGCACTTGGCGACCTCGACCCGTCCTTCGCGCTGCAGGACTTCACGGCGAAGGATGTCACCATCTCGGGCGGCGACTCGACAATGCCGCGCGTGTTGGAGGCGCTCAATACGCCACCGTTCTTAGTGGCGCGTCGCGTCGTGGTGGTGCGTGACGCGCAACTTCTAGTCGCCGACGAAGTCGCGCAGCTGACGCAGTGGATGGACTCGCCGCCGCCCGACACGTTTTTGATCCTCGCCGTCGTTGGTACGAAGGCGCACAAGCTGGTGAAGGC
>JBAQZL010000160.1:0-1792 GCA_049790955.1 Acidimicrobiales bacterium | reverse complement strand
ACCAACGGTAGTGCCGAGCGCCTACTTGATTTCGTTCCAAGTCGTCAGCGAAGTACCACACGCGTCGTATTCCACGGGGACGAACTGGGGGCCATTAATCGTTGTGTGGACCTTCTTGGTCAAGCTGAGCGTGCCCGTGAGTCCTGGGTAGTCCGTCAACTTGTTCAGCTGGGCCGCGATCGCCGTGTTCTTCGTGGACTTGGCGGCGTTGATGACTTTCGCCAGAATCATCACGGCGTCGTACTGAATCTCACCCCACACCGTCGGTGCGACGTGATAGGTCTTCTGATACAACGCTTCGTACGCCTTGACCGCGGCGTCGGGGTCCTGGGCGGTCTTGAGGTTCGCCGAGATGACCTTCATCTTCGAGAGCACCGCGTTGGTAGCGAGGTTCGAGAAGGTGTCGTCCGAGTTGGTCTCGTCGTTGCCCAGCACCGTGATCGAGTCACCGCCCGCCGTGTTCAGCAACTGAACAAACGTGGCCTGGTCCTGGGGCGTCAGCCATACGTCAACGCAGCTCGCCTTCGAGGCGATCACGCTGTTCACCTCAGTCTGCAAGGTCGTCGAAGCCGGCTCGGATGATGACCAGTTCTCGTTGATCGAGTCGTCACCCTTGAGCTTGCTGCCCGCAATCACGGTCTCAATCCCCGCCAGACCGCCCTCGCCGTAGTACGTGTTGTCATGGATCACGTATAGGCCGTTGGGACAAGACGTGGAGGCGTACGATCCAAGGGCCGCGCCGACGGCGTAGCCGTTGAGGCTCGTGCTCCACGCCCATGGGTAAGGCGCGGCATTAGGTCCGTTCGGATAGATCGAAGAGCCGCCATCGTCGATAAGTCCGACGTCCGGTTCCTTGAGTGTGTCGGCTTCCGCCACCGTGGTCGAGGCCGTGTCACCAGAGCCCAGTATCGCCACCGCACCCTCGGACACGTACTTCTTGAACAACAGCGCGGACGTTGTTGAGTCTGCCCCGTCGTTGCTGTAGTCGATGACCAGCTTCTTTCCCAGGACACCGCCGTGAGTGTTCACATAGTCGACCGCCAACTTCGCAGAGTTGTCCGCCGCGATGCCTGTGGTCGCGTACGCGCCGGAAAGCGGCATGATCGAGCCGACGAGTAACTTCCCCTTGAGACTGGTGCCCGAAGCAGAAGCTTGCGTCGCGCCGATTCCCGCGACCGCCACTGCGCTCCCCGCTAAGAGCGCCACTGACGCAGCTGCCATAAATAACTTTTTCAAGCGATCCCCCCTATTTTGTCGTACACTTTCCGTCGCCTTCACCCGTGACAGGTACTGGTTACGCGAAGTGGTTTTCTAAACACCGTAATCGCGATAAGATTTCACGTCAAGTGCGGGTCCGCCGGTCCTGGAAAGCCCGAATGAGATTGGAAACGAGCTCGAAAAATTGACGACTTTTTTGGCAAGTAGGCGATCTGGTACGACAAAACTCGATCTCCAAAAGGTTCGCCGGTGGCTCGACAAGTTACTCCCGTGATCGAGGAAGATCTAAACATGCACAGCGCAACGTGGCTGAGGATCCTGGGATCGGAGATCTACGTCGAACGGGCGGGCATGGGGATGCCGTTGCTGTGCATTCACACGGCTGGTCAGAGCGGGGTGCAGTACCGAGACGTATTGGAACGTCTGCCGTCGCAAGGCTTTCACGTCGTGGTGCTCGACCTGCCCGGACACGGGCGCTCGTCTCCCAGCCCGGGCGAGCCAATAACAGATCTGCATCAATACGCCGAGATTTGCTGGGAGGTCGCCCAGCAACTCTCACTCGAGAGCCCAGTGA
>JBAQZL010000159.1:0-6848 GCA_049790955.1 Acidimicrobiales bacterium | reverse complement strand
GGGGCTCGACGAGACGTGGCCACCTGTCCCGACCCGTATTCCCTCCGGTCGAGGTGGACGGACGATTTCGCCAAGGCAATGGATTACAAAAGTCGAAGCCGAGGATCGATTTCAGAACACCATGACTCAACTTGTCGATTCTTGTGGCGACCTTTTGAAGTCATCTGACTTCAGGCGCGTCGCAATCTTTTATACGCTCTATAGCGTTGTATATCACGCTCTTTATGGCCTTCCAGGTCAAACGGGTGGCGCGTTGTTCGAAGGCTTTCGTTCTAGGAACATTGCTGCACTCCGATCGGGTATTGAAGAATTCGAGCAGGCGTTGCGTGCTGATGCTTTGGATGACACCGTTCCAGCTTGGAAGCGGAATCTTGTGGTCGCGTCTTCTCGACAAACTGACAACATTGGCCCAAGGAGGCAACGTTTCGATGAGCTCTGGCGACTCGCAGACCTCGCGAGGTGAAGACATGGCCACGTCTTCGATCTTCATTCGAGAAGTCCGTTGACTCTGCACTTTCGCTTGTGGGAGCCACCGAGGCGCTGTGGCTCACGTCACCTCCTGGATCGCTGGTCAGGAGGCAGCTATCTGTTCGACAACTCGATGCAATCTACGAGGATGTCTTTCTCCGAATATTCGGCTACTGGGAAGTCTTGCTGCAAGAATCGGTGATTCGATGGATGGCTGGCTATCAATCGCTTAGCTACACCCCAACTCCTGCTGCGAGCGAAATTCTCTACGGAACTGTGTCTCAGGCTCGGACGGTCCTCTTCACCGAACGTGGAAGATTGCGCGACTACTTGTTGTGGCACAATCCCAGTCAGGTGACGGCTCGAGTGAGCGCCAGATTGGTTATGTGCCCTGTTGAATTTCTCTGTTCCACGGAAAGCACGTCGCTTGAGCAGTTTGCTGCAATTCGACACCACATTGCTCATGGGTCAAGCGATTCGCGAACAAAGTTCATGACCAGTGCGATTGCACTGACGGGTTCAGATCACGGCGGATCCCCAGGTCGACTATTGCGAGCGCCGAACATCGCGGATCCGCTGAATCAACCAAAGTGGATTCGCTCGATCGTTGACGAGCTTGTTCGATTTAGTACTCATGTAACGGGATAGTGGTTGAAGGCGGGTCGTCGGAAGCAAGCTTGAAAGACGAATAGCAGAGTTCATCAGATTTGCATTCAGACTGATCTAGTGTCATGTCCCCTGCCCGGGGCCGACGGGCGCGAAGCGCCAGGGCGGCCCAACGGGCTCTTGGAGTGATTCCTCAAAATCGTTGGAATTGATGGTGTTTCAGAAATACTTCCACAATTTCGCGCATAGTAGTTGTCTGATTCGACGTCAAAACATTGGCTACTTCTATAGAGGACGAAAATTTCGCTCCTCTATGAAGGAGCAAAATGCGTTTACCGATTGACACACAAACCGTCAGGTTCGCGGCAGCCGGTCCGGTGGCACCGGTTCTCGATTACGAGACTCGGGCACCGAAGGTCGACGAGAACGGGACGCCGCTGTTCAGCGTTCCACTCTTCGCGGCCGGCAGCGGAGTCATGGACTCGATCTCGGTGAAGGTCGCTGGAGAGCCCAAGGGCCTTTCGGTGTTCACGCCGGTGAAGGTGACGAACCTCATCGCCAGCACCTGGGAAGTGGGCACCAACCACGGCGTCAGTTTCCGCGCTGACAGCATCGAACTCGTAAAGGCCAGCGCCTAATGAGGCGGCTCCTCATCTTCCTTGTTCTTGCCACGTTGATTCCGCTCGTTCTCGAGTTGATCTTCGCCCACTTCGGCCTCATTGTCCTGGTCGGGGCCGCTTGGTGGATGTGGAGCCACTCTGAAGGGCGTCGCAATGCGTAGCCCCGCGGTATCCGAGCGCCGCCCCTGGATGGGTTATCTCATCTGGGGGTGGCGTCTCGAGATCGGTCTCGGAATAGCGAGTCTGGTCGCTCTGATCTTGACGTCTCGATTCGGTGAGGTGGCGCCATTCGTTGTTGCCGGGGTCGTCGTCCTCGGCCTTCGCCTCCGTCCCGATCTGCTCGACCGCTTTCGAGCGGTCCTACGCGAGCGCCGCCACGAGCGCTGGGTGCACGGCGCGCTCTGGCACTGCGCCATCGTCGGCCGAAACGGCGAGATCCCGAAGGTCGAGCGTTCGGCGTCGTTGTCGGTCGGTTGGCGGTACCTGCTTTCCCTGCCACCTGGGTTGCATCTGGAGGCGCTGAAACTACGCGCGCCGGAACTCGCCGCAGCGCTCGGTGTGCGCGAGGTACGTCTCAAGGCGTTTCCCCGGAGTGCTCACTACGTTGAGCTCGCCGTCATCTGGAGCAACGCCTTCCCCCGCGAGATCTCGTCGCCACTTCTCAACGTCCCGACGGTGTCGCTCTGGGAGCCACTGGCCCTCGGCGTCGGCGAGGACGGACTTGCAGTGACAATCAGGTTGCCCGAGCACAACCTCCTCATCGGCGGAGAGCCCGGCTCTGGCAAGTCGGTAGCGCTTTCGACACTCGTCGGCGCGGCGGCGCTCGATCCCTCAGTTCACCTGACACTGCTCGACGGCAAACAGGTCGAGCTTGCCGCATGGTCGATAGTCGCCGACCGGTTCGTCGGTTCGGACCAAGACGACGCGGTCGCCGCACTCGAAGAGCTTCGCGAGCTCATGGACCTGCGGTACGCCGAACTCGCCGCCACGCGCCGACGGAAGATCACCTCTCGAGATCTTGAGGGTCTGCACGTCGTTGTCATTGACGAACTCGCGTTCTACCTGCGCGGGGGAAAGAAGGAGGTCCGGGAACGCTTCACCGAACTGCTGCGCGATTTGGTCTCGAGGGGGCGAGCTGCGGGCATCATCGTCATCGCCGCGACGCAGAAGCCCAGTCACGAGATAGTGCCGACGTGGATCCGCGACCTTTTCTCGTATCGCTTAGCGATGCGCTGCACCAGTTCCGACGCGTCCGACACAATCCTCGGTCAGGGTTGGGCTCACCAGGGCTACTCGGCTGCCTCCATCGATCCGTCTCTTCGCGGCGTCGGTTACCTCCTCGCCGAAGGCGGCGTGCCAGTGATGGTGAAGACGCCGTACCTGAGCGACGAAGAGGTCGACGAGTTGGCGTTACGTGCCTTCGAGCAACGGGGCATGCGGTGAACGCCGACGAGAGTGCTCGACTGGTTCGAGAAGTCGAGCTCTCGAGTGGCTGCTCGCACCCGATTCGCCTGAGAGGCGAGATGGTGAACCTCGACACCGGGGAGGTTGCCATGCGGGCGTTGAGGGTGGCGTGTCGCGACCGACGTCGGGCAGTTTGTCCCGCGTGTTCCTACCTCTACAAGGCCGACGCATGGATCATGGTGTCCGCCGGCCTGGTCGGTGGGAAAGGGACCTCAACACAAGTTGCGAACCACCCACGCCATTTCGTCACGTTGACCGCGCCATCGTTCGGTTCGGTTCACACTGTTCGAAATGATGGCGGTTGTGTCGCTCGGCCGAGGTCGAGCGCGCCGGGCTCGAACACTTGTCGCCACGGCCTCGCGCAGTCCTGCGGTGTCCGTCATGAAGAAAGTGACCCGCAACTTGGCTGGCCGCTCTGTGAGAGGTGTTTTGACTACGAGGGCGCAGTGCTGTGGAACGCCCACGCGTCGCGTCTCTGGAGCAACACGATTCAAGGGGTTCGTCGCTCCCTCGCCGAATCGGCCGGTCTGGTGCAGACCAAACTGCACACGCAAGCGCAGGTGCACTATCTGAAGGTCGCGGAGATGCAGCGACGGGGACTCGTGCATTTCCACATTGTCGTTCGGGCGGACGGGCCGGAAACGGTTGAAGCTGATCCGCCCGAATGGCTGAGCAGTGAGCTCCTGGCTCGGGTCGTCCGCCACTCCGTGGCTCACGCGAGCGCTAACGGACTCGCCGGCGGCGCCTACCGCTGGGGCCGGATGCTCGACATCCGCGACCTGGCGTTGAACTCCGACGACGCGCACAAAGTTGCGTCCTACGTTGCGAAGTATTCCACGAAGACGACCGACGGCACCAAGGATCTGGCGTACCGTTTCCACCACCGTCGCCAGATCGAGAACCTCGCTCGAGACGCCCACGTCCGCCGTATGGCGCTCACCGCGTGGGATCTGTCGAGCCGGTTGGACCTCGCGGCGTTGAACCTGCGTGACCACGCGCACGCGTTCGGCTACACCGGACAGCTGATCACGAAGTCCCGTCGTTACTCCACCACCTTTACCGCCATGCGCACGGCTCGGGCGGAGTACATGAAGCAGCGCAACACGGGCGAGCCCGTGGCCGGCACGTTTCACTACGACGGTCGCGGCTACGACGACCCGCGCGGGACCGAACTCGCCGAACTCTTCTTCGCAATGCAGCAAGACATCCGTGACGAGGCCCTGAGGGCGCGACTGGCGTCGGTCGGCAACTCGTGAACCATCAATTGTGTCGAAGTGGCGCCGGGTGTGAGGAAGATATGAGTGCTCGCGGCGCTCACGTGATCACGAATCGACGTCCTCAAACCCCTTTATTCCCAAGCGTTATGAGTTCACATGATGTTCGCTGTGTGCATTTTCATGAACTCATAACGGTCTCCTGGGTCCATGAACCAAATACCCACACTCACGTCCCTACTCACCCGCGATCTGGAGGCGCGGTCGGCCGGATCCACCGGTCGAGCACTACTCGATTTGCTGGAAGACCATGAGGTCGATCTAATGGGCTGCGATCGTCCAGTCGACCTCGCGCTCATCATGAGAGAGCCGTCGCCTGAGTGCCGACTCGCACTCGAGGACTTCCTCGGTGCAGTTTCCGTGTCAACCGACTTGCAGGCGATTGCGCTTGTGGCTCTGGCGCCCGATCTCGAGCACGCGGCTAGCCGACTAAGTCGCGGTCGACCGAGCGACGCCGCCGTCGGCGACGTTCTTGCCCACGCGTGCGAAGCCCTCGTCTGGGCACACGAACTCCCCACGGGATCGAGGGCGACCTTCGTGCTGCAACACGCCTTCAGTCGTGCCCGGGCCGAACGACGCAACGGGGCCCGGCGCAGGGTTCAGACGGAGTGTCTGTCGGCCGCTACCGACGTGCCAGAGCCACTTGCGCCGTACCACGACGAGGCGCAGCGACGGCTGGACGAGGCGCTCACTCACGGTGTCATCGATGCCGCCGAACGCGACCTCATCGATCAGACACGCGCGGATGGGCGTTCACTGCGGGACCTAGCAGAAGAGTCCGTCGACTCCTACGCCGCACTCCAACGCCGTCGCCACCGCGCCGAAGTTCGTATCCGCTACTACTTCGGTGTGAGCGAGGTCACGCGGTGAGATGCCTACCCGAGTTCTCGCGCACGCAGGGCCTCAACGTCGCTTGGCCTCAGTGCCTGTTCGGCGGCGCGCCAGTGGAAGTGCAACTTGGTGACATCGTGGGTCTCCAGCACAACGTCGGTGAGAACCTCCCAGAGAACCAACGACGCGGGATCACAGAGCAGGCCCTGGCGCAGAAACTCATCTGCGCCGACGAGGTCACCCCGGAGAACCGACTTCGTCGCGAGGTCGTGCGCAAGCTTGGTCACTGCGTCAATCATCTGGTAGGTGATCGAGGGGGAGAGAGCCCACGTGAAGTACCGCGAGGTCTCGCCGGCGAAGGGAACGCCGCGAACGAGCTGGAGCGCCCGCGCGCGCATGAGCAGCGACTCATCCCTCGAGACTGTCTCGGCATCCTTCGTGAGTTTCTGGAACTCGGCCCAGTCGGTGGTGACATCGACCAGTCGATATCCCGACTTTCCCGAGGCGGACGGTAAGTGGTGCTCACCAACGACCCTGCGAGCTTCGGCCATGTAATTGAGCATGACGGGACGCTTCACGTCGTTCACCCCATCGGTGAGTGGCCAGATAGCCGTCTGAATCGCGTCCAAGGTGAGCGCCATCGCGGAGTTGAGAGCCAGAAACGTGATGATCGCCTTCACCGGTTCACCGGGTTGAGCGAACGTGGGTGCCAGTTCAAGAGGCCCCAGAACGTTGACGTTCAGCGTCGTCTCGGTCGCCGGAGCAGCGTGAGAGATGGCGACGGTTGCCGTTGGGCGTTCCCGCACGAGTACCGATGGTGGTGCGGATTCCCTGTGCAAGCCGGCTTCGGGTCGATCTGGTGCGGGTCCTTCAGCTCGAGGTGGTTGAGACGGGGGTCTCGTGGGAGGAGTCTCTCGCACAACGAAGACGGGCTGCGCGCCACGCCGACGCCAGCGCTGGACTTTACGGTATGTCCAGACAACGAACAACACGAAGATCAGCGTCGAGATGAAGTTGAACGCGCTCGCGAGGTCGTTCCCCGACGGAAGCGTGACATTCCTTCTCGCGGTAGGCGAGATCACGGTCAGGTTCTTGGGAAACGAGAGAGGGATGTTGGTTGGCCCGCCGACGTTGACCGAGATGACTGGACCGTCAACGAAATGCAGGACTTCATTACCCACCGTGTGGCTGGGCATGATGACGAGCGTCCCCTTACGATTCGTGATCGGCACGGTGAAGTAGTAGGTCGCGTCAACGAGACCATCAGTGGTGTCCGAATCAAAGGTTCCGTTCCAATTGACCGGATTGATCCTTGTCGCGTAGAAGCGATGTCCCGAGGCGGTGTCGTAGCGCAAGGAAGATCCGGGAAGTGGCGTCAGGCCGGCGAAGTAACTGGGCCAACCATTTGCGTCGTTGAACTGACCCTGACTTGGCCCGGACGTCATCTGCAACGTGAGATAGATCAAGCCCGCTGGTGCATCGACTCCGCTGCCGTCGGGATTCTTGGTATCGAGGGTCGCGCTCTCTACGAGCAGCACAGACGGGAACTCTCGATGATCAACTGGATTCGTGATCGGGATTTGAT
>JBAQZL010000158.1:0-39180 GCA_049790955.1 Acidimicrobiales bacterium | reverse complement strand
GTACGACCGCATCGTGGCGACAGCTCAAAGCGAAGTCGTGGCTGCACGCCAGCACGCCATCGATGACGCCTCGGCGCGAATTGGTGAGATCGTCTTTGACCTGGTGTCAAAGATCGTGGCGCGCGAGGTTGACCAAAGCACTCACGACGACCTGGTTCGTGAAGCGGTCGCCGCCCTCAACGCAGAAGCTGCCAAGGGGGCGAGCCGCTAATCATGCTGGCCAAGCTCGAAGGATTCGCTACCGCCGTTCTCGGCCGACTCGACACAGCCTCGCTGGCTACGGTGACGGCCGACCTCGAGGCGTTCGACGTCACGATTCAGTCGCGCGCCGACCTCAGCGCGGTTCTGACGGATACCTCGATCACGCACGTCGCTCGCGGACAGGTGGTGAACGACCTGCTCGAGAACAAAGTGAGTCCCGAGGCGCTGCGCATCTCGGTCTATGCGGCCACGGCGGTACCGGCGCAAGAGGTGCCTCACGCCATGGACGATCTGGTCTATGCCGCGCGCACCCTCAAGGACACCGGCGAGTTTCACCATCCCAGCCTCGGACTGCTCGACGCCCGTCGTCGCGTCGCCGGATTTGCCGACGCTCTGCTCGACGAGATCGACACCGAGAGTTTCTCAAACGTCGAAGATGACCTCTTTCGCTGGGCCCGTACTGTCGAGGGCAACGCCGATCTTCGCCACCTCCTGTTGGACCGCGACGCTCCTCTCGAAGCGCGACTTGGTCTTACCAATCAACTCCTCGAGGGCAAGGTCAACCCCGTCTCGCTGGCCCTCGCCCAGTTCACGATCGTGGGCGGTCGTCCGCGCGACGTCGTGGGCACACTCGACTACCTCGTCAACTACGTGGCGCAGTCGCGCGACTGGCGCGTGGCGCGCGTGCGTACCGCTCGAGAACTCTCCGACGACAGTCAGCACGATCTGGTCGAGTCGCTGCACTCCTTGACCGGCAAGGACGTCGAACTCCAGATCGCCGATGACCCGTCGTTGCTCGGTGGCGTCCTCGTCGAGATTGGCGATCTTCGTCTCGACGCATCAACCAGAGGTCGCCTCGGCGCACTACGCGACGCTGTCGCGTCGGGCCGAGCCCTCGAATCCGCTCTACAACGAAATAATTAAGAAAAGGAATACGTGATGACTGAGCTCACCATTAGCGCCAGCGAGATCACTGAGGCTCTGCGTAAGCACGTCACCGACTTCGACCCGACCGTCACGGCCGAGCAAGTGGGACGTGTTGTAGAGGTCGGTGACGGGATCGCGCGCGTGTCGGGTCTGCCCGAGGCGAAGGTGAACGAACTGCTTGAGTTCGAAGACGGCACTATGGGTCTCGCCATGAACCTCGACGAGGAGACCATTGGCTGCGTCGTCCTCGGCTCGGTCGACAACATCGAAGAAGAGCAGGTCGTGCGCTCCACGGGACGCATTTTGTCCATGTACGTCGGCGACGCCCTGCTCGGACGCGTCGTGAACGCGCTCGGCGAGCCCATCGACGGCAAGGGTCCACTCAACAACCCCCAGACCCGCCGCATGGAGATTCAGGCACCCGGCATCACGGGTCGTCAACCCGTGAGCCAACCTCTCCAGACCGGCATCAAAGCCATCGACGCGATGGTTCCTATCGGTCGTGGCCAGCGCGAGTTGATTATTGGTGACCGCAAGACGGGCAAGACCAGCGTGGCGATCGACACCATCTTGAACCAAAAGGGTCAGGGCGTGAAGTGCATCTACGTTGCCGTGGGTCAGAAGAACTCCTCGGTCGCTCAGACGGTGAAGACCTTGGAGGACTTCGGCGCGCTCGAGTACACCGTGGTCGTGATCGCCGGAGCTGGCGACCCCGCTCCCTTTAAGTACCTGGCGCCGTACGCCGGTTGCGCCATTGGTCAAGAGTGGATGGAAAAGGGCCAGCACGCGCTCATCGTCTACGACGACCTCTCGAAGCAGGCCGAGGCCTACCGCCAGATCTCACTGTTGCTTCGTCGTCCACCGGGCCGCGAGGCCTACCCGGGTGACGTGTTCTATTTGCACAGTCGTCTCTTGGAGCGCGCCGCCAAATTGAGCGACGAACTCGGCGGCGGATCGTTGACCGCGCTGCCGATCATCGAGACCAAGGCGGGCGACATCTCGGCCTACATCCCGACGAACGTGATCTCGATCACCGACGGTCAGATCTTCTTGCAGGCGGACCTGTTCTACTCCGGTGTGCGTCCGGCCATCGACGTGGGTAACTCGGTGTCGCGCGTGGGTGGGGCGGCGCAGATCAAGGCCATGCGCACGGTCGCGGGAACGCTGAAGATCGACCTCGCGCAGTTTCGCGACCTGGAGTCCTTTGCCACGTTCGGATCCGAACTCGACAAGTCATCCCAGCAACAGCTCGATCGCGGGTATCGCCTGACCGAACTGCTGAAGCAGGGACTGAACGCGCCGATGCCCGTCGAAGAGCAAGTCGTCGTGATCTACGCGGGTACTCGCGGTTGGCTCGACACGGTTCCCGTCGAAGATGTGGTCCGATTCGGAGCGGAGTTCCTGACCGACATGCGCGCGAAGCACGCCGACATCTTGAGCAACATCAAAGAGACAAGTGCGTTGAACGACGCGGAGGCGTTGGACGCCGCGCTGAAGTCGTTTCTCGACAGCTTCGCGACCGGTAACTAAGAAATTACGAGCGAGAGAAAGGAGGAGTCATGGCCGGTGGACAAGAACGAGTTCTACGTCAACGGATTCGATCCGTGCGCTCAACACGCAAAATCACCAAGGCAATGGAGCTGATTGCGGCCTCGCAGATTCCTCGGAGTCTCGCGCGCATCATCGCGAACCGCCCGTATCGATTGGGGATGCAGCGCGTCGTGCTGGAGGCCGCACTCGGTGACCCCGCGGGCGCCAAGAAACTCCTGACGTTGCCCGAAAAGATTGACTCGGCTCTGGTGCTCGTCATCACGGGTGACCGAGGACTTTCGGGCCCTTACAACAACGCCTCGCTGCGAGCCGGGGAGCGCCTGGTCGCGAAGCTCCAGAGTGAGGGAACTCAGGTTCAACTGTTCGTGGTCGGCAAAAAGGCGGCGGCTTTCTTCCGCTTCCGCGGCCTTGATGTCCAGCAAAGTTTCGCCGGCTTCGTCGATAAGCCCTCCTACGCCGACGCGCAGGAGATCGCCCGTCCTTTGATCGCAGCCTTCATGAGTAGCGAAGCCCAACAGGTTCTCCTGGTGTCCACTCGCTATCTCTCGGCTGGATCCCAAGCCGTTCAGGTGGAACAACTGCTGCCTCTCGTTATTCCTGAATTGCCCGAGCCCACCGAACCGCAGCCCCTTCACGGCTACACCGAGTTTGAACCCGAAGTGGAGAAGTTGCTGTTTTTCTTGATGCCGCGCGCCCTCGAGAGTGAGATTTTTACGGCTCTCATAGAGGGTGCCGCGTCGTTTCACACGTCGCAACAACGCGCCATGGCGGCAGCGACCGACAACGCCGACGAACTCGGCCAAACCTTGACACGAGTGATGAACCGGGCCCGCCAGGACTCGATCACCACCGAAATTATGGAAATCGTGGGCGGCGCCGAAGCGCTCCGCTCGGGAAAGTGAGAATCAAATGACCGTCGCACCAGAAAAGATCGAACTCGAGACGGGACGGGTCGTCGCGATCGCGGGACCCGTCGTGGACGTAGAGTTCCCGCCGCACGCGCTACCCGAGATCAACCACGCGGTGGAGATGGACATCGACCTTGAAGGAAAGACCATCACTGTTGTCGCCGAAGTAGCCCAGCAGATCGGCGAAGGGCGCGTGCGTTGTGTCTGCATGCGTGCGACCGACGGACTCGTGCGCGGGGCCATCGTTCGCCAAAGTGGACACGGCATCACCGTTCCCGTCGGTGACGCCGTCCTCGGACACGTCTTCAACGTGGTCGGCGAGCCTCTCGACACCGACAGCATCGGCAAAGTCGAAGACCGCTGGGAGATCCACCGCAGCGCGCCGGCCTTCGACCAACTCGAGCCCCGCGCCACCATGTTCGAAACGGGCATCAAGGTCGTCGACCTGCTCGCGCCCTATGTACAGGGTGGCAAGATCGGCCTGTTCGGCGGTGCCGGAGTGGGCAAAACCGTTCTCATCATGGAGATGATTCGCCGCGTCGCTGAACAGCACGACGGTGTATCGGTCTTCGCCGGAGTGGGGGAGCGTACCCGTGAGGGAACCGACCTTCTTCTCGAGATGCGTGAGTCGGGCGTTATCGAAAAGACCGCATTGGTCTATGGCCAGATGGACGAGCCGCCGGGGGTGCGTTTGCGCGTTGCCTTGGCTGCTCTCACCATGGCCGAGTACTTCCGCGACGTGAAGAACCAGGACGTGTTGTTGTTCATCGACAACATCTTCCGCTTCGTGCAGGCGGGCTCTGAGGTATCGACTCTGCTCGGACGCATGCCCTCCGCGGTGGGCTACCAGCCCACGTTGGCCGACGAGATGGGCGAGCTCCAAGAGCGCATCACCTCAACGCGCGGACACTCGATCACGTCGCTGCAGGCCGTCTACGTGCCGGCGGACGACTACACCGACCCGGCGCCGTTCACGACCTTCACCCACCTTGACGCCACGACCGAACTCAGCCGTCAGATCGCGGCGCTCGGTATCTACCCGGCCGTCGACCCACTCACCTCGACGTCGAACATTCTGGCGCCCGAGATTGTGGGAGATCGGCACTACGCCGTGGCGCGCCAGGTGCAGCAGATCCTTCAGCGCAACAAGGAGCTTCAGGACATCATCGCGATCCTGGGACTCGATGAACTCTCCGAAGAGGACCGCATCACGGTGACGCGCGCCCGCAAGATTCAGCGCTTCTTGTCCCAGCCGATGTTCGTGTCCAAGGTCTTCACCGGCATCGACGGCATCAACGTGCCAGTTCAAGAGACGATCGAGTCCTTCGAGAGCCTCGTCAAGGGCGATCTCGACCACTACCCCGAGCAGGCGTTCTTGAACGTCGGCGGCGCCGCGGACGTGGAGAAGAAGGCCGCGGAGATCGCGAAGAGCTAATGGCAACAATGAACGTGGAGATCCTCACGCCCGAGGCGGCGCTGTGGACGGGCACGGCGACAGCGCTCATGGCGCGATCTTCGGAGGGCGAGTTCACCGTCTTGCCCGAACACACTGCGACCGTCGGCGATGTCGTGGCGTACGTGGTGCGCGTGCAGACGACCGACGAAGGCGAGATCGCTTTCGCCGTTCATTCGGGTTTCTTTCAGGTCGGTAAGGGTCTGGATCCTGACACCACTCTGGCCACGATCCTCGCCAGCGTGGCCGAGCGCACCACCGAGATCGACGTGGCGCGCGCACAGGCCGCGAAGGAAGCCGCCGAGGCACGGTTGGCTTCGGCCACGAAGGGCGAGGACGAAAACGAAGAACTTCTCGCCTACGCCGCGCTCGAACGCGCGGAACTCCGACTGAGCGCCGCCGCCAAGTAGCTACCGGCCGGACACGTAGTCCAGCAGGCTCTTCTTATCGTTCTCGAGTTCGTCGAGCCGCGCCTTCACCACGTCGCCTATGGATATCAGCCCGGTGAGTTGACCATCGTCAACGACCGGCACGTGGCGTATTCGCCGCTCGGTCATGGTGGTCATGAGCTCGTTCAGCTCCGTCGACGCGTTGCACGTCACGACGTCGTGACTCATGAGCTCGGATACCTTCAGCTTGAGCGCCTTCTCGCCGCTGGCCGCGAGGGCTCGAACGACGTCGCGCTCGGAGAAGATGCCTACCAGCGGCGCCTTCTTTCCGGTCACCACCAGGGCACCAATGCCCCGCTCTTTGAGCAGGGCAATCGCGTCGATCACCGATCGCTCCTGGGAGATGGTTGATACCTCGTGGCCTTTGGTCGCGAGCAGATTTGATACTTTCATTGCACCCTCCTTTGGTCGAGACACGTGGTCTCTTCGGGTTCTTGGGCGCAGGCTACGTCGGCAGTTTCACCAGCGCAACCAGCAACTTTGTGAACAAAAGCACTTCTGACGCTGGCTGGGAAATACGCCCGGTCAGGAGGCCTTGTCGATTCGTACGTCGCCGGAAACGGTTGACACCTTGATGGCCAGTTCTTCACTGCCACCGCTGTCACCGCCACCGTCGAGGTCGATGTTCGTTCCCATGTCGCCCGAGACGGTATTGCCATTGATGTCAACGGCGAGACCTCGCGCTACGCGTACGAGAACGTCGCCAGAGACGACCTTGATCGAGAGCTCACCGGGCTGTTCCGCAACGACGCGAACATCGCCAGAAGCGCTCGATATATCGGTGATTTGGGCGGCCGATTCGCAGTTCACGTCGCCCGACGCGGTGCGACACCGCAAGGTGTCGTGAACGCGCCGTGCGTCGACGTCGCCCGACGCGGTCTTGACGTCGGCGGCGTTGACGTCCGCATTGAGTCGCACATCACCAGAGACGCTGGTGATGTGGACGTCATCAAAGGACCCGTCGAACGTGGTGTCGCCTGATACGGTGTCGACTTCCAACGCGGAATCGTCCGGAATAACGATCTCGACGTCAAGATCAGAATCGCCAAAGCTGAACCACGATCCGCGCTCCATCTTCTTTCCCGGGCCGCCTCCATCACGAGTGCGCACTTCAAGAGTCCCCGTGGATTCGTTGAAGTGAACTTCGGCGAGATCCAAGAGGTGCGCGCTGCTGGAGGTGGCACGAAGGGTTACTTCGAGATTCGATCCAGTAGTGGTACGCACCTTCACGTCTCCACTCTTTGATGTCACGGTCGCGAGCACGGGACCGGACGCAACGAATGTCTCTCGTCGCTCCAGCCCGCTCGTGGTGGCGCGCCGGGACTCGGGCTCTTCGGGGACGGAATTCTTCTTGGACATGCGAGTTTCCTTTCGGTGGTTGAGGGTAATGACTCTTTTGGCGATCCTCATGGGGAAGGGGATCACTTTGGCGTCTGGTCGTAACTCGAGGTCGTCAGCGGACCAAGGCTCGCCACCGCACGCTTCAAAGTTCAACGTGTCGTGTTGGGCGGCGCGGTAGGTTGCGGAGCGATCGAGGGCGGTTGCGGGGTATCTCATCATGGACTTCACCTCTCTTTAGGCGCGGCCCTTGCCGCGAAGTTGACGCTTGCCCAGCACGGAAGAACTGGAGGGATTACTACGAACCGAACGCTCCAACGTGCGCACGATCCAGGAGTTGACGGATGAGCCGACGTCGACGGCGAGATTCTCGATGCTCCCCTTGAGCTCGTCGCTGAGTCGAAGGGCGATCCGCGCTGAGTAGTCGCTACTCGCGGGGGCCGGTTCCGTGTCCACCGGGATCAGGCGGGTGAGACGCAGGGCGTCGCCTTCGAAGTTCAAACTGAGCGGGGAGCCATCTTGCACGTTGAACTCCTGCACTAGGTCGTTGAGGGCGTCAAGGAAGCGCTTCTGGAGAGCGGGCTCGAGATTCGCACCGAGGCGCTCCACTACGGGTGCGATTTCGGGGCCGGTGAGCTCGGCCAGGTTCCGCAGGTCCTCGCGGACTGCTTGGAGGTAATCTGATATCAGCATGATGTCATCGTAATATCATTCCAATATCACTGTCAAGGCCAACTTCCGACTATTCGAAACGAGTAATCGCCAGTAATAGAAAGAATATACAAAGATCCTTATATAAGCAAAATGTTATAGTAAGGACGTGATGACTACGAATTCAACGTTTGAGGTGCTGGCCGATCAGTCGAGGCGACACCTCCTTGACGCGATTCGCGATCGCGAGCTCAGCGTCAGTGACTTGGTCAACGTCGCCGGACTCAGCCAGCCAGGCGTGTCGCGGCACCTGCGAATACTTCGTGACGCCGGTCTCGTGACGGTTCGCGTCGACGCGCAGCGTCGGTTCTATCGCGCGCGACCCCAAGCTCTCGTCGAACTCGAGGAGTGGCTCGCGCCGTACCGGAGTTATTGGACGGCCCGTCTCGACGCTCTAGGCGATCATCTCGAAACATCAGCGAACTTTGAAGACAGGAGAGAATCACAATGACTACCAATGAGACAGACGGAACGATCGAGGAAGTTGGCGACACCCTCGTACTTCGCTTTGAGCGCCGATACTCAAATTCAATTAACGACGTATGGGACGCCATTACGAACCCGGAAAGGATCGCTCAGTGGTGGTTGCCCTTTGACGCGGACATCACCGTTGAACCGGTCGCGGGCGGTAGCTACGAACTTCGGGGCAAAGGGGGAGCTCCGACGCTGTCATGGAAGGTGCTTCGTGCGGATGCCCCGCATCTGTTTGCGCATACGCACGTCGAGCCGGGCGTCGTCATTACCTGGGAACTTAGCGTAGAGGGCGACGGATGTGTACTCGTGCTCACTCAGACCGTTCCGGATCGCGCGAGCGCAGTTGGCAACAACTTCGTCGTTGGACTACACACTTCGCTTGACCGTCTCGGCGCATTGCTGCAGGGCCACGTCATCGAATGGGACTGGACCGCCATGTCCGAGCATCAACGTCGATATGCGCGGTCCGGCCTCGCTGTCGAACCCGAGTAGTAGCAGGCACGTCATGAGCGACGACGGGATGACACACGGACAATTCCAAGAAGCTCTCGAACCATGGTTGGAGCGTTGGATCATTCACGGCTACGTCATCGATGATGGCGTGGAGGGAACCACCATTACGACGTCCGACGTGTATGAGTGGGCACCGGGCGGCTTCTTCCTCCTGCATACGGCCTATGGCCGAATCGACGAATTCGACGTCGGCGGTACGGAGATCATCACCTCTTCGACGGTCAAGGCAATGTCATGAAAAGTGCGTTGACTGTGCGCAGCGATACCTGGACCTATCAAGGCGACATGACTCGCGCGACGGTTGTCTTCAGCGACCCCAATCGCGTACAGACGGTGGTGCACGAGCGAACTAACGATGGACTGACGTATTCCACCTCAATGAACGTCACGCTGAGAAAAGTCGCATAAAGGCGTGAGTGTCTAAAGCGCCGGTAGCCTCTTTTCATGACGTCGGCTCATCTCCCTCGGTATCGTGTCCTTACAGGCCTCGACGACGACAAATTCTGCCGACGGGTGAGCGAAGCACTCGACCTCGGTTATGAGCTCCACGGCGGTCCGGCAATCACCTCAGCCGGGGAAACCGTGTACGTCGCGCAAGCACTCATTTGGACAAAACCCGAACCGACTCCGGTGCTCGCTAAAACCAAGGGCTGAACCGACGGAACTCTTCGAGTCGTTACTGCAGCGCCAAGCATGAGTGGAGCGGGATGTCGCTAGCCTCGGCACGATGATTACGTGTGTTCTTGAGTACACAATCGATCCCGATAAAATCGACACTTTCGAGAGGTTCGCACTCGCTTGGATCGGTCTCGTGAACAAACACGGTGGTGTACATCACGGCTATTTTCTGCCAAGCGAAGGGGCGAGCGATCGCGCGCTTGCGCTCTTTTCGTTTCCATCCTTGGCTGAATACGAGACCTATCGTGCCCTGTTTGGCGTTGACCCCGAGTTCATCGCGGCCGACAGAATTCGTGATGAGTCCAAGTGCGTTTTTCGCTACGAACGCTCGTTTATGCGTCCAATTCTCGAGTGAGTGGGCAGGCTCTGACCTTGCCCCCGGGGGTGTCCATACTCGCTAAAAGCCTGCGGTAGTGAACTCCTGCAGTTTGTCGTGACGGTGGAATGTCTCGATGGTACGAATGGTGCCTGAGCGTGAGCGCACAACGAGTGATTGTGTCGTGGCGCCGAAATCGTAGAACCGCACACCGCGCAGAAAGTCGCCGTCGGTGATCGCGGTCGCGGAGAAGAAGCAGTCGTCGCTGGCAACGAGATCGTCCGTCGTCAATACTCGACTAAAGCTGTACCCCAGCGCCTCAGCCTCGCGCCGGACGTCTTCGTTGTCGGCGTGTAGGACACCTTGAATCTCGCCGCCGAGTCCCTTCAACGCGGCTGCCGCGATGACTCCCTCTGGAGTACCGCCAATTCCGAGCAGCACATCAACGCCCGAGTTCGGCCAGCCGGTAGCGATAGCTCCGGCGACATCGCCATCGGTGATAGAAATAACGCGCGCACCCGCTTCGCGAACCTCGGCGACCAGATCGTCGTGTCGAGGGCGATCCAAAATGACGACGCCCATTTCTTGGACGGGTTTGTTGAGACGCTTCGACAGTTCGGTCAGATTGTCGGTCGCTGACGCGTTGACGTCGACCGCACCGCGGCCACGCGGACCAACCGCAATCTTCTTCATGTAGAAGCACGGGCCGGGATTGAACATCGTTCCGCGTTCACTGAGCGCAATCACGGCGAGTGCGCCATTGCGTCCTAAGGCAGTGAGACGCGTTCCGTCGACCGGATCGACAGCTACGTCGACGAGGGGAGGTCGACCGTCGCCGATCTTTTCGCCGTTATAGAGCATTGGCGCTTCATCTTTTTCGCCCTCACCGATGACAACGACGCCGTCCATCGTGACGGCGCCCAAGACAAAGCGCATCGCGTCGACCGCTGCACCGTCGGCGGCGATCTTGTCGCCGCGTCCAGACCAGCGTGCGGCGGCAATCGCCGCAGCCTCGGTGACGCGAATCAGTTCGAGGGCCAGGTTGCGGTCCGGCAGAATCGGTGGCTGCATACGGCGAGCGTACTCGCCGCGTCCTTTTGGCCCAAACGAAATTTCGGTCAAATCCGAGTAGCGGCAATACTTAGAGAGTGAGTTCTCTCGTCGTAAAGCCCGCTGGCGCCCTTGAGGGCGAGGTGCGGGCCTATGGGGCAAAAAATGCCGTCTTGAAGCAGATGGCGGCCTGCCTCTTGGCTTCGGGTGAACACCTCCTGACGAACGTCCCTCATATCAGCGACGTCGCCGTGATGAGCGAACTGTTGGTGGCTCTGGGCTGCCAGGTGTCCGTCCCGAGGGAGCACGAACTCACCATTGTGGTGCCCCCCGCCGATCAACTCAACCCGGTCGCTCCTTCGCATCTCTTCGAAGCGATGCGCGCTTCCATCGTCGTGCTCGGCCCTCTGCTCGCTCGCTGTGGCGAAGCGAACATGGCTCTGCCGGGCGGCGACGACTTTGGTCAGCGGCCTATCAACTTTCACACCGAGGGGCTGAGCGCCATGGGCGCAACGTTCCACAATGACCGGACGTCGATTCACGCTACGACCTCGTCGCCCCGACTTCGTGCGACGCGAATCACGCTCGAGTACCCGAGTCACACGGCGACTGACAACTTGTTGATGGCGGCCGTCCTCGCCGAGGGGCGCACCATCATTGATAACGCCGCGCGCGAACCCGAGGTCGAGGACCTCGGTCGCCAGCTCGTCGCTATGGGTGCGCGCGTGGAAGGGCTTGGCACCTCGTTACTAACCATCGACGGCGTTGCCGAACTAGGACCCGCCGCTCACCGGGTAGTGACCGACCGAGTTGTCTCGGGCACCTATCTCGCGTCCGGGCTGATCACGCACGGTTCCGTACGCGTGGTTGACGCCCGCCCGGAGCACATGGTGATGTTCCTTCGAAAGCTTGAAGCCATGGGCGCCGACGTCGATCGCCACGGTGTGGGGGTGGCCGTGGAGGCGCGTGGGCGTCTTCGCAGCGTCGACATTGCGACGTTGCCTTACCCGGGCGTAGCGACGGACTACAAGCCAATATTGACCACAACGTTGAGTGTTGCCGACGGCGTCTCCGTCGTCACGGAGAATCTCTTCGCTGGTCGCTTTCGTTACGTCGACGAACTGGTGCGCTTAGGCGCCAACATCACTACGGAAGGCCACCACGCGTTGATTCGTGGTGTCGATCACTTGACTGGTACGTCGGTTCACGCGAGCGACATTCGGGCCGCCGCCGCACTGATTCTCGCCGGTCTCGTCGCCGAGGGCGCGACCACGGTCACGGGTCTCGAACACATGGACCGCGGCTACGACGACTTCGTTGGACGACTGAGCGGGCTGGGCGCAAATATTGAACGGTTCTCGTGAAGTCTCGCGAGCCCGCCGAACTCCTGCAAGAAGCCCGTGACGGGTCTCGCGCCTCGCTCGCGCGACTGTTGACGTACGTGGAGTCCGGAGGAGAACACCACCGGGCCACGGTCGCTTTGGCATACGCGACTCCCGCGCCATATGTCGTCGGACTCACTGGTTCTCCCGGCGCGGGTAAATCAACGCTCACCGATCGCCTCATAACGACCGCCCTCGCCCGCGGACACGTGGGCGACGCTGAGACCTTTGAACAAGTCGCAATCCTCTGTGTCGACCCAAGTTCACCCTTCACTGGCGGGGCCATATTGGGAGACCGGATCCGTATGCAGGATCACGCTACCGATAGCCGCGTCTTCATTCGTTCGATGGCGACGCGCGGGCACCTCGGAGGGCTTTCGCTTGCCGTTCCCGACGCCCTGCGCGTTCTTGGCGCGGCGTTGTTTCCCTTCGCGTTCGTAGAGACGGTGGGCGTTGGTCAGATGGAGGTGGAGATCGCGTCAGCTGCGGACACGACTGTGGTCGTAACGAATCCGGGCTGGGGAGACTCGATGCAGGCCAATAAGGCGGGCCTCTTGGAAGTTGCGGACATTTTCGTGATCAACAAAGCTGACCGACCCGGAGTAAAAGAGACACGACGCGATTTAGAACAGATGCTCGATCTCGGGCGCGCGCGCGAGTGGCGACCGGTCATCGTAGAAACGACCGCTACCAGCGACGAAGGAACGAGCGCCCTGTTCGACGCGATTGACGCGCATCGTCGCTATTTGGATAAGGATTTGTTGGCGCAGGCTCGACGTCAGCGTACCCGCGCGGAACTCGACAAAGTGGTGAGCGCCGTTGTGCGGTCGCGCATTGCCCAGCTCGCCCATGAGAGCGCCTATGAAGCGCAAGTTGACGCGTTGGTCGAGGGACTCACGGATCCCTATCGCGCCGCTGAAGTGCTGCTCGACGAATCGTGATCGCTACTTCGGTCGCGTACGACCTGGTCTTCTTGGTGCACATCCTCGCCGCCGTCGGAACGATTGTTGTCTTCATCGCCATGCGCGTCGCCGCTCTCGGCGTAATGCGCGGAGCGGATGCGCCGACCCAAGCACTTCGATTTCCACAGCGCCGCAACTGGGCCGCACGGCTCATTCATATCCTGCCCATCACTGGTTTCATCATGGTCTCCAGTGGAGGACCCTCGGTCTCGTTGTCGCACGCCTGGGTGATCGTGGGACTTCTCTGCTACCTGGCCGCCGCGGGGCACCTCGAAGCGAGGACGCTGCCCGAAGAGCGACTCGTGGCTGCGGAGATTGCTCGCGACGGTGTCGCAACTCGCGAGCAGGGGCGAGAACTGCTGCGATCAATCGACATACTTCTCGCCATTGTCGGCGTGGCGCTTGTCACCATGTTGATCCAGTACTAACTCCTTTTGCCGGGAGCTCCCTCGCTCGAATCCACGTAATTGGTCCCAACAATTTTTCTGGTCACTCACTTCTCTGATTCTCAATCCCCTCTCATCAGGAACATCACTTCCGGCACTCAGGAAAGAATTTCCAACGCTGAATTGACTTTTCACCGTCAGGTACTTAGTATCTTCACTTAATTAAGTAAGTTATCCACGAACTTAATCATTCGTTGATGGAGGAAAATGACTCGTAAAAAGTCCGACGCTGCGTCCCAACCGGAGCGTTCCTCATCTGAGTCTCTGGAGACGAAAGATGGACGGGGGCCCGCTATGCGACCCAACCCGCCGCGGGCTTCCCGTTCACTGATTCGTGATTTTAACGTCAGCTTGCTCATTGAACTAGTGCGACGCGCCGGATCAATATCGCGCGCCGAGTTGGCTCGTCAAAGCCAGTTGAGTGCGCCGACAGTGTCTGCGATCGTCGACCATTTGATGAAGCGTGGCATCGTCGTGGAGACCACGACAGCTCCATCGAGCGGCGGTCGCCCGCCAGTTCTGTTGAGTGTGGACCCCAAGGCTGGCTACGTCGTCGGCATCAAGTTGCGCGGTGACGGCGTGACGACTGTCGTCTGTGACCTCGACGCGCAGATCGTCTCGAGTAACGAACGATACGTACCTTTGGTGGGAGAGCCCATGGCTGCTCTCGTCGCGATCGAAGAGGAGACTCGACGAGCTCTTCGCGACGCCGCAGTTCCGGCGTCGAAAGTTCTCGGCGTGGGAGTCGGTCTCTCGGGGGTCATCGACTCGAGCGCGGGGGTGTGTCGGTTTTCTCACTTGTTGCAGTGGCACGACGTCGAATTGGCGGCGCCGCTTCGACGTCGACTCGGTTTGCCAGTCTGGGTGGAGAACGACGTCAACACACTCGCTGTGGCCGAAAAATGGGCGGGCGATGCTCATGCGGCTCGTGACTTCTTGACCTTGAGTGTCGGACGTGGCATTGGCTTAGGCATCGTCGTTGATCGCTCGCTCTATCGCGGCGCGCACGGCGCCGGCGGCGAGTTCGGGCACATGATCGTTGAGCCCGGTGGCCCCAAGTGCGAGTGCGGCCGCTACGGATGCCTCGAGGCGATGGTCGGCGAAGGGGCGCTGCGACGTCGTGTGAGCGAGCGAAAGGGGTACGACGTGTCTCGCGATGATCTTCTTGCGCTCGTTGAACTCGGCGACTCGGCCACCCTCGATGTGGTCGACAGCGCCGGGCGCAAGCTCGGACTCGCGGTCGCGAACGTTGTCACGCTACTGAACCCCGAACTCCTGATCATCTGCGGCGAAGGTACGTCGCTCGGATCCCCGTTCATTGATCCCATCGTGAGCGCCGTGCGCGAACAGACATTCGCCGATCTCGGACGCCAGCTCGAGATCAAGATTCAAAGCTGGGGCGATGAGGCGTGGGCAGTCGGAGCCGCCACCCTCGTGCTGCGTGAGTCATTCAATCTCCCTGGAGCAGACGACAAGAGTCAAGCCATTTGGCATCGTTCGAGTACGACGTCAACGACGGGCTCAAGCGACGCGAACTTTCTTATAGGGAGTTGAGTTGAGCATCGATAGTGACGTATTCAAAGTTCGCCGTAGCGTCGACGCCATTTTGCGCAATCAAAGTAAAAACGGCGCGATCATCGCCTCACCGGACTTCGCCGAATACGAGTTCTGTTGGCTACGCGATGGTTCATTCAACGCGTACGCGCTTGATTGCGCAAGTGAGCACGCCGCCGCTTCCAGATATCACCTGTGGGTGAACCGAGCGGTGTCGGGCATCGCGCAGACCATTGACGAGGTCATCGACGCTCACGAGCGCGGTGAAATACTCAGTCCTCTAGAGATGCCGCCGGCCCGGTTTGCGCTGGACGGCACGGTCGTTGTCGATGATTGGCCGAATTTCCAGATTGACGGCTACGGCACATGGCTCTGGTCGCTGGGCCAACATCTCGATCTCACAGGCCACGCCGAAGTGCCCGCTGAGTATCTCGACTCGGTGCGTCGAGTGGCGCGATATCTCGCCACGTTCGCGTTCAGTCCCTGCTACGACGTGTGGGAAGAGAATGGCGATGCACAGCACACCTCCACTCTTGCCAGCGTCTTCGGCGGGTTGATGGCCGCCGGACGAATGTTGCGCGATGAGTCTTACTTTGATCGCGCAGAAAGAGTCAAGGCAAGTTTGAAGGAGGGTGCCGAGCGCCACGGTTACTTTGTGAAGTCGAATGCCAGTGACGACGTCGACGCCAGCTGTCTGTGGCTGACCGCACCCTTCGGTGTTGTCGATTCCGATGACGAACACTTCGCCGCCACCGTTGCCCTGATTGAGGAGCGCTTGACACTCAACGGTGGTATTCGTCGCTATTCGTCCGATGTGTACTTCGGAAGCGGAGCGTGGCCGGTGTTGACGGGTTCGCTTGGCTGGCACTACGCGAGTCGCGGGGACCGCGAGTCCGCCGAACGCTGTCGCGCGTGGATCGCCGAACACTTTGACGCGAACGGTTTACTCGGCGAGCAGTTTGATGGCGAAGAACGCGACTTCGAGCACTACGACGAGTGGGTGAAGCGGTGGGGGCCACCGGCGAAGGACCTGATGTGGTCGCACGCCATGTACATCGTGCTGAACGTAGCGCTCGACGAATCCGACCCGTCGCGCGAGGCGCCAACCCGTCGAGACGGGCGCGCATGATGCGCGCGTTCTGCAGTCGAGTGATCTAAGGGGGGAGGGGGAAGATCGGGGCGTCGAGCTCTGCAGTATCGAAGCAACAACGTGCGGTAGGGCCACTTGGGCCCATGAAAATAGAAAGTGATGAATCATCATGAGCGTTAAAAAATACATAAGAGGAAGGACTGGGACGTCAGTAAGAGTGCTGACCGCGTGTTCAACGCTCGTGTTCGGCGGCGTGATGTTCGGCCTCGCTAATACGGGTTCGGCATCGGCCGCGTCAAAAACGAAGGTTGTGACGCTGCAGTTCTGGAACACGTACAACCAGGCGGACGCGGAGGGCAGGACGATGGCGAACATCATCATTCCTCGCTTCGAAAAGCTAAACCCGGGCATCAAGGTCAAGTCGACGTACGTGTTGTATGCCGATCTGCTGCCGAAATTCATCGCGACTTCGGCCGCGGGTGACCCGCCCGACGTTCTTCGTTCGGACATTGCGTGGGTTGCGCAGCTAGGCCAGCAGGGCCTCGCCGTGAACGTGGGTAAATTGAAGGCATTCCCGGCGATCAAAAAAGCGTCACTGCCGGGACCGCTCGCAACGACCGAGGTGAACGGCAAGTATTGGGCCTTTCCCGACGACACCAACACTCAAGCGCTGTATTGGAACAAGGCGTTGTTCGCCGCGGCCGGTATCTCCGGGCCTCCAACGACGATTGACCAGCTGATCAGCGACGCCCAGACCTTGACGGTTCCCTCGAAGCAGCAATTCGGACTCGGTGTTGACGGTACGGACATCTGGAACATGGCACCCTACATTTGGAGCATGGGTGGATCGTTCACGAACTCCAACTACACGACAGCATCGGGATACATGGACAGCCCCGCCACCATCACGGCCGTCACGACCCTCGTCAACCTGTTGAAGGCTGGCGACATCGGTAGTGACTTCCAAGGTGGTGCGAGCGCCGTGTCGGGTGAGACAGGGTTCCCCAAGAACGAGTACGCCATGTACATCGACGGACCATGGGCCGTGCCGACGTATCAAGGTGAGAGCTTCAGTGCCTACGGCATTGCGCCCTTTCCCAGCGGATCCGCGGGCTCGGTCTCGACCGTTGGCGGCGAGGACACTGTTGTCGCGTCTGCGGGACATCACATCACCGACGCGGAGAAGTTTGCCGAGTTCCTCGACACGCCGTTTGCTCAGTTAGAGATGGCTCGTCAGGGTGACATGTCGGTCATGAAGACCGACGCCGCGCAAGAAGTGAAGAACACGCCGTACTACAGCGTCTTCACCAAGCAGCTTCTGACTGCCAAGATCCGAGCCAACAGCCCGGGCTACAGCCAGCTCGACTCAGACTGGTCCAACGAGTTGGGTCAGATTCTGGCGGGAGATGTGACGGTGACAGCTGGATTGCAGGCTGCAGCGCAACAAGCCAACACCGCCTTAGCGGGAAGTTAATGGCTAAAGAGGCAACTGGTCTCCTACAGCGCCCGGCGGCAACTCCGCCGGGCGCTGTAGCGAAGCGTCACTATCGTGCGCGGCGTCTTTTTACGCCGTACATCCTGCTGCTGCCGGCCGGCTTCCTCTACGTCCTCTTTATCGTTTATCCGATTTTCAAGCAGTTTGACATCAGCTTCTACAACTGGCACATCTTTCCGGGAGCCAGTAATCCGTTCGTCGGCTGGTCGAACTACGCGAAGATATTTCACGACCCCGAACTCAAAACGGCGGCCATCAACACGGTGCTGTTCGCGGTTATCACGGTGCCCATACAGATGGCACTCGGTCTTTTCGCTGCGGCTCTGTTGACGGACCGCATGCCGGCCCGCGGACTCTGGCGAGCATTGATCTTCATTCCCGTTGTCACGTCGTGGGTTGTCGTGAGCTACGTCTTCGCGTACATCTTCGCCGACCAAGGGGGTGTGGCGAACGCGGTGTTGTCGATTTTCGTTGGCCATACCGTCCACGTGGACTGGCTTGCCAATACGTGGACCGGCAACGCGGTGATCTGGATAATGAGTATCTGGAAGGGGATCGGCTGGTCCTTCATCATGTACTTGGCTGCGTTGGACGGTGTTCCGCGTGATCTCGTCGAGTCGAGCCGAGTAGACGGTGCCACCGAACGAAGGGTCTGGCGCCATGTGGTGCTCCCGGCTATTCGTCCAACCACCATGTTTGTGACGGTGCTTCTCGTCATCGGCGCGAGCCAGGTCTTCACCCAGGTGTACGTCACGACGGGGGGTGGACCGTTCGACTCGACGGGTGTCATGCTCACGAACGCTTACCAACAGGCCTTTTCGTTCTTCTACTTCGGCTACGCCGCGGCGATTGCGTCCCTCATGGCGGTCATCATTCTGGGATTGAGCATTGTCTACATACGCCTGATGCGGAAAAGGTCCTAAGAATGAGCACCTTCACATTTAAAGACGCTCGCAACGACACTGCACGTCGAAGTCCCGCACCGCGTCGAGCCAAGCCTCCCGCCGCGCCCGGGCTCTTCGGCATCCGCTCCTGGAAAAAATCGCGTTTGGTGATGGCGATCGTCTTCGGTCTCGTGTCGATCTTTCCTCTGCTGTACATGATCTCGCTCTCCTTCCAGCCGACGGGCGACATTCTGACGTCGAACGCCGTGCTGTTCCCGTCCCATCCAACGACGTCCAACTACACGACAGCATGGACGGGAAACAACTTCAGTAATTACTTCCTCAACAGCCTCATCGTGGCGCTCGGGACCGTGGTGATCGTCGTGGTCGTTGCCTCACTCGCGGCGTTTGCCTTTGCGCGCTATCGCTTTCCCATGAAAGAAGTCATCTTTTACCTTTTCCTCGCCGCGTTGGCCGTACCAAGCGTTGAGTTGATCATCCCTCAGTATCTCTTGATGTTGCGCCTACATCTCACGGATTCCCTGTTCGGTCTGGTGTTGATCTACGCCAGCGAGAACCTTCCGTTCTCCATCTTCCTTCTTCGAGGTTTCTTTGAAGCAGTACCAAAGGATCTTGAAGAGTCTTTTCGGCTTGACGGTGCGAGCACCCTGCGCGTCCTCACCCGTCTCATCGCGCCACTGTCGGCGCCGGCGCTTGCGGTCGTTGCGATGTTCGCGTTCAACTTCGCCTGGGAGGAGTTCATCGTGGCTCTAACGCTCCTCAACAGTCAGTCGCACTTCACCTTGCCAATCGCGCTGACCTTCTTCATTGGAGCGCACCAGACCGAATGGGGACCGCTCTTCGCGGCCTCAACAATCGCCACCATTCCGAGCGTCATCGTGTACTTCATCTCGCAACGGTGGTTCCAAAACGGTGTGTCGCTGGGAGGGATTCGCTGATGTTCGAAGGCGTTCTCGCTGACCTTTGTAGCGCATACCTCCTGGGCGAGCCGATTGTGGTCGGCGATCTACCCGTCGGTGCGGCGAGCGTTCGAGTACGCAGCGCTCTTGGTGCGTTATACGAGGCTTCGCTGGTTGAGGGGACGGCGAGCGTTCTCGCAGCGCCGGAAGGTACGCATGCGCTGGAAGTGCGTGACGCCAGCGGCACGGTCATTGCCGAGGAATTCTTCGGCGTTCGTAAACGCCGAGGTGAAGACCCGGTGCTCGGGTTCGTTACGAGTTTCGACGACGCGTCGCGCGACGGCGTCCTCGCGTGGCTGCGGGACCTGCGCTGCACGGTGGTGCAGGTCTATGACTGGATGGATAGCTACTCCCGTGCGCTGAGTACGTCCGAGCACTACGAGGATCCCCTGGGACGGCCCATCGATCGCGCAGCGCTCGTGAGGTTGATCACTGAAATCAAGGAAGTCGGTGCCGTCGCGCAGGCCTACGCGCCTGTCATCGCTGCCGGCCAAGACCTCGCAACCGAGCACGAAGAGTGGCGTCTTCTTCGAAACGACACGTCACCAGAGTCGTTGGGCGATCTATTGGAGATCATGGATCCGGGCAACCCAGAGTTCCAGTCGTATTGGATTGACAACTACGGCGGCGCGGTCGACGCGTTGGGTTTCGACGGATTTCATTTGGACACCTATGGGTACCCACGCGACGCGAGAAACGCTCACGGAGAGATCGTTGACGTGGCAGTGCGATACGCCTCGTTTGTCGCGGCGGTACGCGCCGCTCGCGGCGAGGTACTCAGTTTCAATCAAGTCAATGGAGTCCCGCGCGGTTTCGAGCCGCCGGCCTCACCGAGTTTTCGGTACGTGGAGGTGTGGCCCCCGAATGACCAGTGGCGCCACCTCGAAGGATTGCTGCAGCGAAGTGCGGGCAGCGGCGAGCGGCACGGCGACACGCTCGCGATCTATCCGCCCGTTTGGGGAGACGAACGCGCGAAGGCGTTACGAACGTGCGTGCTGAGTGAGGCAGTAGTCACGGTGTTGGGCGCCAACGCGCTCATCTGGGGAGATAAGAATGGCGCGCTCTGCCATCCCTACTACGTCACTCACGAAACGTTGAGCGACGCAGAGCGGGCTGTGGCGCTCGAATGGCACCGGTTCGCCCTCCGTACGCGAGACCTCTTTCGCGTCGCCGTAGACACCAGTTGGTACGAGCTCGCCGATGAGAACGCGTCGGTAACTGTCACATGGAACGGAAAGTCTAGTCCTGAACCGCAGGGTGGTGCGTTATTCGCACGCGTCTTTCGCGACGATGACGTGATCGTGGTGAGTCTGCTCGATCTGTCAGGTAGCGATACAGGTTCGTGGTTGAGTGGCACCGGCGTGGGCCATTGCGAAAGAGCAAACGTGGACGTGCTGCTAGCAGCGCAGGATTCGTGGGACGTAAGCGTTGCGGTACTGGGCAGCGGCGACGGTCGATTCGCTTCCGGAGAGCGCGTCGCTACAACCATGCGCGAAGGCGACGGCGTACGTGTGTCGGTTCCGCTCGGCGCCGGATGGTCGGTGCTTCGGCTCACTCGAATGACTCCCGGCGTTGCCGGGCGGAGAGGCAACACATGACATCGGTACGACTCGACAAGGTCAGCAAGGTCTATCCCAACGGATTTGAGGCCGTCTACGAACTCGACTTCACCATCGAAGACGGCGAGTTCATGGTGGTGGTGGGGCCGTCGGGCTGCGGCAAAACGACGGTGCTTCGCATGATCGCCGGACTCGAAGACATCACGTCGGGCACTATCAGCTTTGGTGACCAAGTCATGAACGACGTGCCGCCCAAGGATCGCGATGTCGCGATGGTCTTTCAGAGTTACGCCCTGTATCCACAGATGACGGTGGCCCAAAACATTGGATTCGCCTTACGAATGAAGAAGGTACCCAAGGCGGAGATCGATCGCCGAGTTAGCGACGCGGCAGCGGTATTGGGCCTTACCGACTGGCTGGGTCGAAAGCCCACACAACTCTCAGGTGGTCAACGTCAACGCGTCGCCATGGGCCGCGCCATCGTTCGTGATCCCAGTGTTTTCTTAATGGACGAACCGCTCTCCAACCTCGACGCGAAACTTCGAGTGCAGCTTCGCGGTGAGATCTCTCGGGTCCAACAGAGGATCGGCGTGGCGACTCTGTACGTCACGCACGATCAAACCGAAGCCATGACTCTTGGTCATCGAGTCGCCGTGCTCCGTGACGGCGTGCTGCAGCAGTGTGACGCACCGCAAGTCCTGTACGACCGACCGAGAAATATTTTCGTCGCCGGATTCATTGGGTCACCCGCGATGAACTTGCTGGAGGGCGGTCTCACTGCGGGACTTGACGCGGTCACGCTGGGCAGCCAGACGATCGTGTTGCCGTCGGAAACTATCGGCGAACGTCCCGGATTGAAAAAGTATGCAGGGCGGCCGCTGGTCGTCGGCATTCGCCCAGAAGACCTGTCTGCGCCAACCGCGAGTCATTCAGGCGCTGTGTTGTACGGCGACGTGCACCTCGTGGAAGCGCTCGGTGCCGAAATCTTGGTGCACTTTCGTCTTGATGCGCCGATTGTTTCCCTGGAAGATACGTCCCTCTCCGAAGAAGGCGATCAGATTCTGGTCAGCGATCAAACAGCACTTTCGGAATGCGTGGCGCGAATCGAACCTCGACATTCCGTGAAGGCCGGTGACCGATTTGCTTTCAACCTGTCGGTAGACCGGCTGGAGTTTTTCGATCTCGAGACTGGACTCGCAATCTGGGATTAGACCCGGCTGACTTCGTTGGCACCTACGCGGGCGCGTTCGCGGCTGAAGGAACGACGATGGGTCGAAAGCGCAGCGCGCTCGCGAAAATAGCCAGGTCAACAACCGCGAACACGGCAAGAGTGGGCGCCACGGCGTGTACACCGAAGTGCGACACCAACAAGCTGATGGCGCCCGGTCCCGCGACTCCGCCGATCATCATGAAGAAAATGAGCGTAGACAAACCGTCGCTGTCGTGCGGGCACAGCAACGTGTACCAGATGAGTCCCATGGGAAAGATTGACGCAATGATTAATCCGAGCGCGGGATACGCGTACGGGGCGACAGGATTGGCAATGGCGAGCAGGCAGAGAACGATCGCGACTGTCAGACCACCGAGTACAAGTTTCTTCTCGGCGAGCCAATGAAAGAGCGGTCCGCCCAGTGAGCGCCCCACCGCCATTCCGCACCAGAAACCGGCGGTGACCAGGCTGCCTACGGACTCCGAGTATCCAACGCCGTGTAACTGAGTCGCCATCCAGCCCGACGAGCTCGTCTCGATCGCCACGTAGAAGATGTAGGCCAGAACGAACGTGACGAGAATCGGTCGGCGCTGCGCTTTCATCTGCGAGATTTCGAACTGGAGAGACTCGGTTCGAAGAGGCGGTGCGTGGATGCCTCCGTTGAGAGTGGAGAGGAGCAGCGCGAGGACGCAGAGTCCCCCAAAGAGCGTGGGGAAGTTCTTTGGTCCCAGCCCAATAATGATGAGCGGACAAATCACCGCGCCCACGCCGTAGCCGGCGTTCGCGATGCTCAGTCGATGCGCGCGACCATTGATCGCGGTTCGAGCGAGCAACGTATTGAGCCCAATATCGAGCGCGCCGAAACCCAAACCAATGATCAACACACTTGTGAGAAAGAGGGTCCAGGAGTGAGAAAACGTGGCACCCGCCGCGCCGACGGCGATGGCGGCGAGGGAGATGGTGAGAACGATGCGACCTTCGAGGTGTTTCAGACCGAGCCAACCCGGCAGAACTCCAAAAGTGGCGCCGACGAAGTACACGCTGAGAGCCACACCCGCGCTGGGCAATGAGAGATGGAAACGATGAGTGAAGCTTTCGAGCAGAGGTCCGAAGAGTGACGTCACCGCCCCCATCAGAATGAAGACCCCGGTGGTGCTGGCGAAGGCGAAGGGCCGAAAAGAGACTTCAGTCGCGGGGACGTTCGGAGATGGTGAAGTATCGGAGTCCACGGGCAGAGTCAATACTAAGTCGTTCGCCTTTCGAGACTTCTCCCACCGAGGCCAAGATGTCGTCTCACTACACTTCGCCGTGGGAAATCGCCCGCTGAACTCCGCAACGGCTGGACACGGCATGGGGTAACTCGTTATCCTCGGCTAAGAACCTGACGGCAGTAGCGAAAGGACTTGGCATGGCACTTTCTCCCGGGGCGCCAGCCCCCGATTTCACGTTGCTCACGACGCCCGACCAGTCGATCAGTTTGTCCGAGTTTGACGAACCGGTCGTCTTGATTTTTTACCCTGCCGATTGGAGTCCAGTGTGCGGCGATGAGTTGACCATGTTCGAAGCGGCCAACAAGTTCTTTCAACAGCGCGGCGCGCAGCTGCTCGGGATATCTGTGGACGGCGTCTGGAGTCATCAGGCCTTTCGCGCCGAGCACAAGATTGACTTTCCCCTCCTCGCGGACTTCAATCCAAAGGGAGAAATCGCCCGCGCCTACGACGTTTATCGCGAGGAAGAGGGCACGTGCGAGCGTGCTCTGTTCGTCATCGACCGTGATCACAAGGTCGCCTGGAGTTACGTGTCGCCCGTGGGAGTAAATCCTGGCGCGGACGGCGCGTTGAGTGCAGTGGAGGCCCTGTCATGAGCACGCATCTCACTATTCCTGTTGGGCCCGACGATCACATCCGAGGGGCCAGCGACGCGGTTCTCACAGTGGTCGAATACGGCGACTACGAGTGCCCGTACTGCGGACAGGCTTACCCCATCGTGGAGAAACTCGCCAAAGAGTTCGCGACCACCATGCGACTGGTATTTCGTAACTTGCCCCTGGCCGACGTTCATCCGCACGCCCAGCACGCGGCGGAAATGGCCGAAGCGGTGGGTCAGCAGGGAGAGTTCTGGGCCATGCACGACACGCTGTTCGAAAACCAACGATCGTTGGGTGATGACGCGCTGCGTTCGTACGCGACCGGCGTGGGTGCCGATCTCGCGCTGGTGGAGAAGGCGCTCGAGAGCGGGTCTCCGCGCGCTCGCGTCGAGGCCGACCTCGAGGGCGCCGTTCGAAGCGGCGCCAACGGCACGCCGACATTCTTCGTGAACGGTGAACGCTACGACGGTTCGTGGTTCTACGATCCCTTCGCGGAGTATTTGCAGTCCGTGATCGACGCGCACTAGGTCATCTTTCGTCGCTCCTCGATAGCTCACTGGGCCCAGAGGGCGTGCGGCGGTGTGCGACGCTGCCCGTAGTCCTATAAGGTTCGACGACGAGGTGTCGATGATGATGAAAAGTCGAAGCGTTTCCGCCTCGCGCAAGATTCCTAACGAGTTCGCCGAGCGGCTCTTTGCCCCCCTGCCTCGTCGCTACAACCGACTGGCTGCCATCCTTTCCTTTGGTCAAGACCACCTCTGGCGCTCGACCATGGTCGATCAGGTGGTGTCGAGTCATCCAAGCCTGGTGTTGGACGTCGCCTGTGGCCCCTGCGCGGTCACCAGGCGACTCGCGAAAAAGACCTCAGCGCATGTCGTGGGACTGGACCTCAGCCCCGAGATGTTGTTCGAGGGCCAGTCCAATATTCAACGAGCGGGACTAGAGGAGCGAGTCTCCCTCGTGCTCGGTCGCGGAGAACAACTGCCCTTCGCCGATGCCTCATTTGACGCGCTGACGTTCACGTATCTCTTGCGATACGTGAAGGACCCGCAGGCAACATTGGTCGAACTGGCTCGCGTGGTGAAGCCAGGCGGGCGCATCGCCAGTCTGGAGTTCGCCGTCCCCGAAAATCGCGGCTGGCGTTGGTCGTGGTGGTTGTACACGCGACTTGTTCTACCCGTCGCGGGATATGCGACCGGTGGTCGCGCGTGGTGGGACGTCGGACGTTTTCTCGGGCCAAGCATCTCTGCCCACTACAAGAAGTATTCGCTCTCCTGGACCATCGAGGCGTGGCGCAACGCCGGTATCGAGCACGTCGAGTATCGCACGATGAGCCTCGGAGGTGGAGTTGTCATCTGGGGATATCGGACGACGTAGCGATGCCCGAAAGTTCGAGCTACGAGTTGCAAGTCGGTACTCCGTCGTTCTACGCGCAGCCCCGATTCCTCCGTCGGCGACGGCTGCAAGAGTGGTGGACCGTGCTCCACCCGCCGTACACAATGCTTCATCTCTCGCTGGTGACGATCGGGGCGTGCCTCGTGGGACCGGTGAACGCGACTCGGCTCATTGAAACGCTGGTGGCCTTCTTCCTCGCACTCGGCGTTAGTGCGCACGCTCTCGACGAACTGAACGGCCGACCGTTAAAAACAACGATTCCGAAATGGCAACTCGTAGCGGCAGCCACAGTTGGCATCTGTGGTGCGATGGGGCTCGGCGTCCTCGGTATGTTTCTCGTCAGCTATTACATGGCCCTCTTTATCGTTGTGGGTGCCTTCATCGCCGTGAGTTATAACCTCGAGCTGTTCTCCGGTCGTCTGCACAACGGGCTCGTTTTGGTGCTTGGCTGGGGCGCTTTCCCTATCCTGACCTCCTATTACGCACAGCACGGAACCTTGGGTGTTGCGGTGATCGTGGTCGCCATCTTTGGCGCGCTGATCACTCAGATCCAACGCACACTCTCCACGCCCGCGCGCGAACTACGTCGACGCACGGCCTCGGTTGAGGGCACGATTACGAGAGCAGATGGAACGACGGCCGCACTTACTCCTCAGACCATTCTTCTTCCGCTCGAACGCGCGCTGATGACATTGTGTTGGCTCGGCGTGACTTTGGCGGTCGCGTTAGCGTATCTACGGTTTCGCTGACGAGGAAGTGTCTTTGCAGAACGTACTTAGTGCACGGCGGCGTCAACGCTGGCATCAACGGACACTCTCGTGACTCTTGAACCGGGAAGCATTACGACTCTCGCGCGGGCCGTTCGCGAGCGCCGTATCACAGCGACTGCGCTCGTGGTCTCGTCTATCGAACGCATCGAGCGTGCAACGGTCCTCAACGTGCTGGCCGAAGAGATCTTCGACGAAGCGCTCGAAGCGGCTAATCATATTGACCGGGGCGAGACGAGTGGAGGTGCGCTTCTTGGCGTACCAACGTTGATAAAAGACCTGGAGGATCTCGCGGGCCATTCGACGAGGAAGGGCTCTCTGGCGCTGCGCGACGCTCCGCCCGCTGTCGCGAATGCCGTTGTGCCCAGTCGCTTACAGGCCGCGGGGGCCGTCGTCGTCGGTAAGTCCACGTTGCCCGAGTTCGCTATCGAGGGTTATACCGCCAACCTTCTGACGGGCGTAACGCGAAACCCGTGGAACCTCGACTACTCACCTGGCGGATCCAGCGGGGGATCGGCCGCCGCCATTTCCGCGGGTCTCGTGGGCGTCGCCACGGCCACCGACGGCGGTGGGTCGGTACGAATCCCTGCATCTCTCTGCGGTCTCGTCGGACTAAAGCCCACCAACGGCGCGATCGGTCGGTGGCCCGCGCCTGACTGGATTGATTATTCGACCGACGGTCCATTCGCCACCTCAAGCGACGATCTACGTCTCCTGTTCCAGGTGATGCGTGGCCCGGTTGCGGGCGATCCCACGTCGCCTCCGCGATTGGCGGCCGCAAGCCCGCCCGTGCGACACCTTCTGGCCGCCGAGCGTACGTCACCTTTTGGCCCGCTGAGCCCGGCCGTCGCGCAGCTCTTTCACGACGCTGTCGATTCCTTCGCCGAACGGTTTCACCTCCCGGTGTCGTGGCTCGAACCCGCGAGTGTGTTTGAAGGCGGTGATCCCGATCTCGACTGGTTTACCGTTACGGCTCCCGAGCACGTGTCTGCTTTCGGGCGCGAATGGGTGCTCGAACACATGAGTGAGTTCCACGTCGCGACCCAGGAATTCTTTCGCGCCGGACTCAACGTGTCGATCGACGAGTATCTGGCGGCACGGCGACGTCGTTACCACTACGTGCGTCGACTCGATGAGCTCCTCGACGGCGGCGGGCTGTTGCTGACTCCGACGGTGGCGGCCGAGGGTTGGCTGGCTGACGGTCGTATGAGCGAGTCAGTCGACGTGCACGGACTCGCTCCGGAGGTCTATTCAACGGCCCTGCAGAACATCACCGGGCATCCAGCTCTCAGTGTGCCTTTTGGGCACTTGCCTTCGGGCCTGCCCTTCGGACTGCAGGCCACGGCCGAGAGGTATCACGACGAACGACTGCTCGACGTCGCGGCGATCTTTGAGTCGGAGTATCCGTGGCGGCGTACCGCGCCCAACTACGAGAGCCTGGACGCACTACTGGACCTCGTCTAGGACTCAGGAACTTCGCGCATTCGTGGAACAATGGTGCGATGTACGTACCGAAACTGTTTGCTGTTGACGACGATAAGGCCTGGCAGGTCGTCGACGACGCCGGCGCCGGGATGCTCGTGATCGAGACCGCGAGCGGACTGGCCAGTGTGTACGTGCCAGTTATCGTGAGCGACGATCGACGCACGATCAAGACCCACGTCGCTAAAGCCAATCCCTGGTGGAAGTCGGTGGGAGAGGACACAGAAGTGCTGGCACTCTTTGTCACCGCGAGCGCGTACGTGTCGCCGAACTATTACCCGAGTCGCTTAGAAAATCCGGGAGTCGTACCGACCTGGAACTACGTTGCCGCCGAGGTTCGCGGACGAGCGACGATTCGCGATGATCTGGAATGGAAGTTGGCCCAAACCACCGCCCTGACCTCCCACTTTGAACGGGGCTACGACCCGGAGTGGCGGGCCGATGATCTTGACGCGCAATATCGCGAGCAGCAACTAAAGGCAATTGTGGGCGTGGAGATTGACGTGATCTCCATCGAAGGTAAGGCCAAGTTGTCGCAGAACCGTCCGGACGTGGACCGCAGAAGTGTGCGCGACCACTTTGCTGAGGGTTCACCCGAACAACGCAATGTAGCCCGTCGCATGAGCGACGACTGACATCTGCAATGCTCAGCCCGAACATCAGTGTGACGGGCGACAAACTTCGCTGAATCCTGAATCAAATCTTGGCTGAACGTCGGCGCACTGAGGCCAGGTCCGCTATTTTTCTTGGCAGTGCTCTCGGGCACTAATGACGCGGCGTGAATGCGGCTTCATTCAAAAGGGGGGAATATGAGTGAAGGGTTTACGTCCGAATCGTTGGGCACAAAATTGCCGGTAGTTCACGGGGAACACGAGCGGCTTCGCCAAGGCGCACTCGGTCTCTTCGACATTTCGACCGCGACGATGGCGAACATCGGACCCGCGATGAGTTTCTACTTCGGCTTCGGTTACCTCGCCTACACGGCTGGTTTGGCCTCACCGCTCACCATCATTGCGGCGGGCGTGGCAATTCTTTTCCTCGGTAACACGTTGTCCGAGTTCACGAAAGTCCTACCATCAACCGGGGGATTCATCTCCTTCATCGGCAAGACTTTCGGTGGCCGTACCGCGGTGACCACGGCGATTTTGACTGGTGCGGGCTACATCGCCGCCATGGCGTCGGTCATCGCCATCGTTGGCGGGTTCTTTCAAATTATTCTGCAGAACTACAACGTCTCCGGATTGGAAAAGGTTCCGTGGGGTGTGTGGATGCTGATCTTCTTGGCCTTCGCCGCCTTCATGATGTATCGGGGCATCTCGATCTCCACGAAGCTCGCTGGGATTTTCTTCGCCTTCGAGATCACGATCATGATCATCGTCAGCGTCATCTCACTCGTGAAGTTCCATTCGCACATCAACTTCATGCCCTTTGAGCCGAGCCACATCAAGAACGGCTTCTCGGGCCTGGCCGCGGGTTTCCCCCTCGCGATCTACCTCTTCATCGGTTGGGAAAACTCAGCGGCTCTGGCCGAAGAGACCAATAACCCGCGAAAGAACGTGCCGAAGGCAGTCTTTATGTCGATCTGCGTCATGCTCGTTGTCTACACGTTCTTCGCATTTTCGACGGTGGTCGGATTCAAGGGCAACGTAGGGAATCTCACCACGGCCACGATTCCCTTCCTCTCCGTCGCCAAGGAGGGCTTTGCGGTTATTCTCTTCTTCGCCTTTCTCGCCGGCATGACCTCAACCCTCGGGGCCCTCATCGCGGGAACGAACTCCCAGGCTCGCCTGATCTTCAACGCTGGTCGAGAGGGACTCATACCGAAATTCATGGGACACGTGCACTCGACTCGCCGCACTCCGGTGTACGCACTCTTTACGTTCCTCGGTCTCGGCTTGCTCATCATCGGCGTCTGGGGACTTGGACACATCATCGGCGGTCACGCAACGTCGGGAGCCATGAGCCCGCTCACCATGTTCGACGAGTCGTCGACCTTCGGCACGATCTTGATTCTCATCGTCTACGGACTAAGCAACGTGGCGCTGCCCTTCTACTACCGCAAGCATCACCCCGAAAAGTTCAACGCCTTCCGTCACGGCGTGCTGCCCACGATCGGTGCGCTCTGGATATTGGTGCCGCTCTACTACCTCGCCAAGCCCGGTCAGGCCACGCCGTACAACTGGTACCCGTACATGGCCCTCGGTGTTCTCGTTCTGGCGATCATCTACGCGTCGGTGCTCGTCCAACGCGACCCGGGCATCGGCGATCGGGTGGGGTCGATCGTCGCCGACGAGTAAAACGAGGCGTCGTCGTCAGGCGGAGATGATCGTCGGCTGATAGCCGAAGAACAGACCACTGCCGGCGACGCCCGGTACGCAGTTCAGTCGTGCGTCGACGTCGCTCGTCACGTCGGCGAACGTGACTTCGAGTATCACGTTGCCGTGTTCAGTAACGACCGGCCCGTCTTTCGCGATGGCCATACGAAGCTCGATCTCGCGAACGTCAAACTCCTCTAGGAGTCGAGATTGGACGAGCTGTAACGCCTCGGGGATGACTTCAACCGGTACAGGAGCCTTTTCACCGAGCTTCGTCACTCGCTTTGACTCGTCGATGAGGATGTAGCGCTCGGGAGAACTCGCCAGAAGCAACTTCTCTCGCAGCATGGCACCCCCGCGGCCCTTGATCATGTTGCGCGCCTCGTCCACCTCGTCTGTTCCGTCGAAGGACCAGTCAGGACGCGCTTGCAGGAGACTGGTGGTGGGTACTTGCAACTCAGCGCAGGCGATTGACATTTCGAGGGACGTGGTGATTGCGCTGAAGTGCCAACTTTGGCTCCTCGCTTCTTCGAAGATGGCTCGCAGCGCCAGCATGCTGGTCGATCCACTGCCGACCCCCACGACGTCGCCGTCATGAAGTCGTTTCGCCATCTCGTGGGCGACGTGGGACTTCGCTTCGTAGTTCTCGATTGTGGTCGGCCACTCGGGGTGGTCGGTCTCCGCAGCGTTCCAATGCATGGATCTCTCACCTTCCGAGCGGCGCCGTTACGTCAACGCCAGCAACGTCACTTTACGTTCTGGAATGACTCTCGTTGACGCCGAGAAACTAGAGAAAGGTTGCGTGTCCGACCATGCCCGCCGCGACGGTGGCATTGGTCACTTCGTCGATCAGCACAAAGCTACCCGTGACGCGGTCGTCGCCGTAGTCGTCGACGACGAGTTCGTCAGACGTGAGGATCGTCGCGAGGCCGATCTCGTTGGTGGCGAGAGAGGAGGCCTCGTCAATGGACAGAGACTCAATGTTGATCACGCCCTTGATCGCTTGCACGCGCACTGGCGTCGACTTCGTCGTGTGCTTGAGTCGCAGTCGCTGGCCGTTGACGGTGAACGGCTTCTCGCCGAACCAGCAGATGGTGGCTTCAAACTCTTTGGTCACGCGGGGAAGCGGATGCGTCGCAATGAGATCACCGCGACCGGCGTCGGTTTCATCGTCGAGATCAAGGTCGGCTGCCAAGCCAACGGTCGCTTCGAGGCGTGGCTCGCCACCGAAGTTGATCGCGCGAATGGTGGTTTCAATGTTCTGGGGAAGCAGCGTGACTTTGTCGCCGACGTGAAATGCTTCGCCGCTAACCATGCCGGCGTACGTGCGGCCGCCGCCGGGCTGGCGAAGGACCCATTGGATCGGCAATCGTGCGCCTTGTGCGGCTTCCCAGGAGCCCGCTTCGGAGGCTTCGAGAGCGTCCAATACCGAGGGTCCGTCATACCAAGGCGTGTTGGGGGAGCTGGTCACGACGTTGTCGCCGAGCAGTGCCGAGACCGGGATGGCCAACGTTGACGAGAAGCCGAGTTCGCGCGAGAGAGTCTCGATCTCGTCAACGACGCCCCGGAACGCGAGGTCGGACCAGGCGACCATGTCCATCTTGTTGACCGCAACGACGATGGAACGCACGCCGAGAAGGGCCGCGATGCAGAGATGGCGACGTGTCTGTTCCTTGAGGCCAGAGGCCACGTCGATGACGACCAAAGCGAGGTCAGCCGTCGATGCGCCCGTCGCCATGTTTCTTGTGTAACGCACGTGTCCGGGACAGTCGGCGATGATGAATTTACGCGTGGGCGTGGTGGCGTAGCGATACGCGACGTCGATGGTGATGCCCTGCTCGCGTTCAGCGCGTAGCCCGTCGGTGACGAAGCTGAGGTCGAGATCGCCGATCCCGCGCTTTTCCGACGCGGCCGCGACCGCGTCGAGTTGGTCGTCGAAGAGTTGGCGAGTGTCGACGAGCAGTCGACCGATCAGAGTCGACTTGCCGTCGTCAACGGAGCCAATCGTCGCGAGACGCAGTAAATCTTTCGTGGCGAGTTTCACTTAGAAGTAGCCCTCACGTTTGCGATCTTCCATGGCGGTCTCGGAGAACTTGTCGTCACCACGCGTGGCCCCTCGCTCAGACACGTTGGCCACGGCGACTTCATCAATGATGGCGTCGATAGTCGCGGCATGTGAAAGAACGGCGCCGGTGCAGTTGGCGTCGCCCACCGTACGAAAGCGAACCGTCTTCGTGAAGACCTCTTCATCCGCACCGGGCTCTACGAACTCACCGACGGCGAGCCACATGCCGTCGCGTTCGACGACGTCGCGCTCGTGAGCGAAATAGATCGACGGCAGATCCATCTTTTCGCGACCGATGTACTGCCAGATGTCAAGTTCGGTCCAGTCCGACAACGGAAAGGCCCGTACGTGCTCTCCGGGATTGACCTTACCCTGGTAGAGCTGCCAGAGCTCGGGTCGCTGCTGGCGCGGGTCCCATTGCCCGAAGGCGTCGCGAAAGCTAAGGATGCGCTCTTTGGCGCGAGCCTTATCTTCATCGCGACGTGCGCCGCCGAAAGCGGCGTCAAACGTGTTGTCGGTAATGGCGTCGAGCAGCGTCACGGTTTGGAGACGGTTGCGTGATCCGAGCGGGCCGGGATCGATGACTTTGCCCTGGTCGATCGAGTCCTGCACGCGCGCCACGATCAGGCGCGCACCGGCGGCTTCGACCGCGCGATCGCGGAACTCCAGCACTTCAGAGAAGTTCTGACCCGTGTCGATGTGCAATACCGGGAAAGGGAGTTGCTGCGGGGCAAAGGCCTTCGCGGCGAGATGCAACAGGACCGCAGAGTCCTTGCCGCCGGAGAAGAGGAGGACCGGACGCTCGCATTCGGCCACCACTTCGCGCAGAATAAATAGGGCGTGGGACTCGAGAACGTCCAGATAGTCAGTAGCGTGCGGGGCGGGCAAGGTCGTCGTCATGGTCTTTTGGGATGAATTGTATTCTAGTAATGCACTAGACAAAGTAAGGCTGTCGTGATAATGCCCACAATTGCACCCACTCCCACGCTATTAAGCGAACTCGAAGAGACGAACGAGCGTTTTGAACGCGCGACGCCGATCGAGATTCTGCAGTGGACCTTCGATCGATTCGATGACGACGTCGCGATGGCCTGTTCTTTCGAAGACGTAGCTCTACTGCATATGGTTCACGAACTCCGACCGACCACGGAAATTGTCTTCCTCGACACCGGCGGTCATTTCGCCGAAACGCTCGACTTCGCCGATCAGATCGAGACGAAGTGGTCGCTCAACATGACGCGCACGACACCTGGGCCCGACGCCGACGCGTGGCCCTGCGGTACGGCGCAGTGCTGCGCACTACGCAAAGTCGAGCCGCTGGGTCGAGCCTTGCAGGGTCGCGCCGCCTGGATTACGTCCGTGAAGCGCGTCGACGCGCCCACTCGGGCCACCATGAAAACCCTGATGTGGGATGAGAAATTTGAGCTGGTGAAGGTAAATTCCTTGGCGACCTGGAGCGACGACGATGTGGCGTATTACCTGACGAGCCACGACTTACCCGAGCACCCACTCTGGGCGCAGGGGTACGCGTCGATTGGCTGCGCCGCCATGACCCTCAAACCGCAAGTCCCCGGTGATCGCCGGTCCGGGCGCTGGGTTGGTCTCGACAAAGACGAGTGCGGGCTACACGAGGCCTAGACATCCACCAAAAAAACCATATGCGACAGTAAATTTGTCGCAATGTCACTGCGACGACTCACGAAGCATGTCGGATGCTTCTTCTAGTTCTCGCGCTGTTTTGGGTTGCACTCTTGGCCCCAGTCGCGATACGCCGGTTCCGCGACGGCGGCGGCGAAAAATCGATCCAGTCTTTTCACGCCGAGCACGAAGTGCTCAGCCGACAGGACTACACGGTCGTTCCCGTTCACCGTCTCGATGAGCCTGATGAGGAGCCAATTCTGTCCTCTGCTCCGCGCCGCCCACACTTGAGAGTCGTTCACAGCGACGACACAGTGGGAACTCTCGAGGCGCGCTCGACGTGGGACGAGTGGGCGGAGGACTACTCCTACGAAGAACCCGCGCAGGAGAGCGTTGCTGCGACTAATCACTACGCGCGTGCGTATTCGTCGCGCCCGAGCGAACCCGAGATCACGGAGCGCTACGAACCTCCGATCCGTCGTCGCACGATGAAGGCGCAGCGACGCGTGGTGTTTAGTCGACTCCTCGCGGTCGCAACGTTGATGACGTTGGTGGCGTTCTTCACGGGGATGTCAATTCTCTTGGACGTCGCGGCCCTCGCGTGGTTCTCAGTCGTGCTCTTCGTTGCGCTGGCGCTATATGCGGTGAGTCAGGGATATCTCAGCGACGAGTCATTGAAGGTGCGCTTACCGCAACGTCGCCAGTTGGCCAACGTCGAGCCCATGTACGGCGAGCCCCAAGAGCAGTACGTGTATTACGACGACGAGTTTGAGTCTGAGTTCTATGAGCCGGAGACGATCGAGACCTGGCAACGCGAACCCGAGCGCCATCGCGCGCTGGGGTAAAGTAGATACCTCTTCGGGGGTGTAGCTCAATTGGTAGAGCGCTACGTTCGCAATGTAGAGGCAGTGGGTTCGAATCCCATCACCTCCACCGAGTGAGCTTGTCTCCAAATGGTGGGCCGCTCATATCAATAACGGCTGCGTTTGGTGTAACTCTCCTCATTCACCTGGCGTGAGTTAGTTCAGTGAGCGGTGACTCCGCGAGAGGGTCAGTCACTTCCCGTAGATCAGCGTTGGTAGGTGCCGGTGAGATGACCTCTGGCGATGACGGGCGCAGTGATCGAGGAGAAAAAGACACGAGGTCGAGTTCGATCCAGCGTTTCTTGGTTGACGGCGACGGCCGCGGCGAAAGCGAAGAGTTGGAAAACGTAGCGGTGTGGTCCGTGACCTTTGATCGGTTCGGGTCCGTGATAACCGCGTCCGATTGTGGAGCGCAATATCTGCACTCCAGCGGCTGGGTGATCGGCCGAGAGGCCGCTAGCAGGGAGTTGGTTGGGCGAGTCGAGCTTGAGCGGATCGATAATCGCGAGACAGTGCACTGCTGGCTTGGAGATGGGGACATCAAGGTCCTCGACCACCAGCATTAGCTCTACTGTCTCGGGCGGTGGCGAGCTCCACGTCAAGTTGGGTGACAGATTTTTCCCGCCGATCCGTTTACCGGCGTATTCCAGTGGAATGTGATTTCCTTCCTCGAAACTTTCGCTCGTCACGATAAACAAATCCGGTCCTTGGAGGTTCGAAAGATTCCACGCGGAATGGATGTCTCGGCCTCTGCGGTTCTTGAGGATCGTGCCAAGAAGCGTCATCTCCTAACCATCGCAGCGCTCGGTGTTTCTGGATCGGGCATTGGTTCTCCTTAGGAAGTGTGTCCTCCGCGAAGGGCTAGGGTCGCATCGTAGCGAGGACTTTCTAGTTGGTCTGCGCCGCGAGAGGGGGCAACGTGAGCGAAATGGGTTCGGATAGTGACGAGACGTCTGGCGACGATCGCCCCACCATCTCGCCGGCGGCGCACGACTCAGGGAGCGAGATTCGAACGCCCGCGCCCGTCGAGCACGAGCTTGAAGTGTTTCGACACACCAGAACGTCTGCAGCGTGGGTTGCGGTCACGGTGGTCGTGGTTTTTGGTGTGGCGCTCATTGACTTCATTGCTCAAAACACGCGCGACGTGCACATCGCATTCTTTGGCGCGAATGGGCGCATTCCCATCGCGGTGGCGCTACTCGTCGCGGCCGTTGCGGGCGCCATTGTTGTTCTCGCGATCGGTGTCGGTCGCGTCGCGCAGTTGCGCTTGACGATGCGTCGCGAGCGCAAGCGTCGTCGACACACTCACGCGGACCCTAAGAACTCTTCACGCGACTGACGCGACTCCTCTCGCTTTCCTGGTCAAAGGTGCTTGAAGAGTTGTTTTCAATTTGGGCGCGCAATGAGAAAAAAGTCATAAGCCCTTGTCGGAGCATGTGGGGTCGTATTCACAATTTAATGAATGCCGCGAACTCAGAGACCAATAATCCATTGGATGTATGACGCGTGGTGTGTCGTGAGCATTGTCTTCGAAGGTCCTTCGAGCGTTGAATAAAATCGTATAGTCCTGTATAATTTTTCGATAAGAACCGGTTTTCAACTTCGATGATTTTGAACTTAATTCGGTCTCGAGAGCAGCGTGTCGTATGCGTACCGCAATTCACCGTCCTATTCCTTCGAGTCTGATTCGCCGCGTGGCCAATCCAAAAGCGCTCGCGGTGGTTGCGCTCGGCGCGGTCACATTTCTCGGATTCACGAGCCTTCCGGCATCCGCCGCAACTGCGATCAATCTCGGATCCGCGACTCCGTACGCGGTCGTCGCAGGTACGACCATTACGAACACCGGATCATCGGTGATCTCTGGTGACATTGGTCTGTCGCCGGGCACGTCGATCACGGGGTTCCCGCCGGGCACCGTTTCCGGAACCACTGATGCGGCCGACGCGCTCTCGCTGGCGGCCCAAACATCGTCGACCGCAGCGTACGGCGTCGCGGCTAGTTCGACGCCCTTTACGACCGTGGCCGGTGGAACCTTGGGTGGAACGTTGGCTCCTGGCGTATATCAGTCCGCGAGCGCACTCGCCCTCAACGGTCCGGTGACCTTGAACGGTGGGGGCAATCCCGACGCCGTCTTTATCTTTCAGACAGGATCCACTCTTACGACGGCCTCGGGCAGCGCGGTGGTGTTAGAGAACGGCGCTCAGGCGTGCAACGTCTTTTGGCAGGTAGGAAGTTCGGCCACGCTGGGAACGGGTACATCGTTCTCGGGAACGATTTTGGCGATGGCCTCAGTGACCGCTGATACGGGGGCGAGCGTGCAAGGGCGACTCCTCGCTCAAACGGGAGCAGTCACGCTTGACGACAACACCGTCACGGTGCCAGTCTGCTCGCTCGCGGTGACGACGACCACAACAACCGCGCCGACAACGACGACCACGCTGCACAAGAAGCCAACGACCACCACCACCAAGCCGGTTGTCGGTCACCCTGCGGGTTCCTCGGGGTCGGGTACTTCTTCGGGGACGATCATTCCGGTAGGCGCGCCCGCCACTGGCGAGGGCGGGATGGCCGGTTCGAGCTTCTCGCCCGCGGGTCTCATTGGGCTCGTCGCACTGGCGATAAGTGCGAGTGCGGTGTCGATTGCGGTTCGCATTCGTCGCCGTCAGTAGTCGGTGACGAGCGAGTCTCGCAAGGGCATACGGGGGCGACTAGGGCGCCAGTGGATCTGGTGGGCTGTCGCAGCAGCAGCGCTGGCCGTGGGCGTGACAGCGCTCGTGACTACGTTGCCGAGGTCTGATCCCCGCGCGGTCGTTCTCTCGCAGACGGCTACACCGGCGACTCCCGCAGTAGCGGTGACGACGGCGGCAAAGTCGAAGGTGATCATTCCGTCGGTCGGCCATTCGCGTCCGTTGGTTCTCATCATTCCGACCCTGGGCATTCGGACAAAGGTGGGCACTCTTGGCCTGCAGCCGGATCACGAAGTGATGGTTCCGACAAACACACACACGGTCGGGTGGTACCGCGATGGACCGACCCCGGGTCAAGTGGGTTCGGCCGTGATTCTCGGTCACGTCGACTCCTACCTCGGGCCGGGAACGTTTTTCTATCTCAAGAACTTGAAGGCGGGCGATCCCATCACGCTCGATCTCGCGAACGGCGCGGTGACCCACTTTGTTGTGACCAAGGTTGTGCAGTACGCGAAGGCGTCCTTCCCCGATCGGTTGGTGTACGGATCACACGGCATTCGTGCGCTGCAACTCGTGACGTGCGGAGGAACCTTTGACCACGCGACCGGTCACTATGAGTCAAATGTCGTGGTCTTTAGTCATCTGGTGAGTGCGACAAAACCAAAGAAGTAATCCGCTTATCTCTTCTCGAGAGTTCGTCTGCGACAAACGGCGACTCTAGGATCTGAGTACCTTGACCCAAGAGCTCGACCTCGAAGATGCGCGAAAGCGGTATCACTTCGCGCTGGCTCCGGAAGATTACGAACGACTGCCGTTCTACAGTGCCCTGCTTCACGGCCTCGAGCACGACCCACTCGCACTTGAGTTGCTCGCGAGCGTGCGCGTCGAACAACGCAACCCAATGTTGGTACTCGCCACACTTCAGCTCGCCGCACTGCGCGGTCACGATGTGCTTGGTCCGATCTACGACGAGGCACGTCACGGTGTACTCGAGGACCCTGACGGTGCCGCAGCCCACGTGCTCGACGTGCTGCATTACGAGCCGAACCTCGTGCGAGAAGAACTGTGGCGCTCAACTCAGACCAACGAACCCGGACGAAGCGCCGTCATTCAAGCGGTCGTGCGTGACCTCTCGGCTGAGGCGATCAACGTTGTCGAAGTGGGAGCATCTGCCGGCATCAATCTCTACTTCGATGAGTTCCCCGTGCGCGAGCACGACGACGGCAAACCGTTGACGCTGGTATGTGAGGACGTAGGGCCGATCGACCGCTCGACGCCATTGCCAATCGTGCGATCACGTGTGGGCATTGATGTGAACCCGCTGTTGCTGGCGAGCGAAGAGGATCGCCTCTGGCTGAAGTCGTGTCTCTGGCCCGAAGAGCGTCGCCGCCACGATCGCTTCGACGCAATCGTGGCGGCTCAACCAACATGGCCAACGGTCACGATGCTGCGCGGCAGCGCGATGGATCGTGTGAGCGACGCGATCGCGCTATGCGACGACAGCGCGATGACGATCATCGTGAACACGTGGACAGTGTTTTACTTCAGTGAGGATGAACGCATTGCGTACTTCAACGACGTCACACGTCGATGCGCGAACGACAATGTCGCGTGGCTCTCCATCGAGTCAACGATGGTGAAATGGCCCGGTATTGATGTCGAGGATGAGACGCGACATCGTGCCGCATCGCAGGTTGTGGTGACACGTCCGGGGGGTTCGCCGGTACGCTGGGGGTGGTGTCACGCCCACGGGCGATGGCTCGAGAGAACTACAGTTTTGTAGTTTCCTGGAAGGTCTTTCGAAGGTCGAAATTGGACCTCGAAATCGATCATTTTGTCACCGGAAAAACGGTCGTCACTGTGGAAAAGATGCGACTAAGTGGTTGATATGTGAACGTCCGTCGTCAGATTTGGTGGATAAGTGTCCCAAACCTGGGTATATGTTTTTGATTTCCCTCTTCGGGCTTGGT
>JBAQZL010000157.1:0-4194 GCA_049790955.1 Acidimicrobiales bacterium | reverse complement strand
TCAGGGCGAGAACAATCAGCGCCTTCCCCAGTATGGACCGCGGACATCTCATCTTCACGATGCGATCATCTCATTTTCGCGCACCAAAACAAAACAGCCGGGCACGAGGCCCGGCTGTTGTTGTTGGTCGAAGGACCAAGGACTACATCATTCCGCCCATGCCACCCATACCGCCATCGCCCATCGGCGCACCGGCCGGCTCAGGCTTGTCGGCCACAATGGCTTCGGTGGTGAGGAGCAACGCCGCAATGGACGCCGCGTTCTGCAGCGCCGAACGCGTGACCTTCGCGGGGTCAATGACGCCAGCCTTCACGAGGTCTTCCAGGACACCGGTCGCGGCATTGAGCCCAACCGAACCCTCGGCGTCGGCCACTTCGCGCACCTTGACGGCACCCTCGTAACCAGCGTTTTGAGCAATGTGACGAAGAGGAGACTCGAGTGAGTTCGCGACGATGCGCGCACCCGTCGCCTCGTCGCCGGTCAAGTTGGTGATCAACTTGTCGACCGCACTGCGGGCACGTACCAGCGCGGTACCGCCGCCAGCGACAATTCCCTCGTCGATCGCGGCGCGCGTGGCGCTGAGTGCATCTTCGATGCGGTGCTTCTTCTCTTTGAGCTCGACTTCGGTCGCGGCACCGACTTTCACGACGGCCACACCACCGGCCAACTTCGCCAGGCGCTCTTGAAGCTTCTCGCGGTCCCAGTCGGAGTCGGTGTCTTCGATCTCGCGCTTCAATTGCGCAACGCGACCGGCGACATCTTCTTTCGAGCCGTCTCCGTCGACCAACGTCGTCGCGTCCTTCGTGACCACGATGCGACGAGCCTTACCCAACAGATCAACTGTGGCGGTGTCGAGCTTGAGACCAATCTCATCGGAAATCACGGTGCCACCGGTAAGAATCGCCATGTCCTGGAGCATTGCCTTGCGGCGCTCGCCGAATCCCGGCGCCTTGACGGCGACTGAGGTAAAGGTTCCGCGAATCTTGTTCACTACCAACGTCGCGAGCGCTTCGCCCTCGACGTCTTCGGCGATGATCAACAACGGACGACCAGCCTGCATGACCTTCTCGAGCACCGGCACGAGGTCGTGCACGGCGGAGATCTTGTTGCTCGTGAAGAGAATGAAAGCGTCTTCGAGAACGGCCTCTTGGCGCTCGGCGTCGGTGACGAAGTACGGCGAGAGGTAGCCCTTGTCGAACTGCATACCTTCCGTGAGCTCCAGTTCGATGCCGAAGGTGTTCGACTCTTCGACCGTGACCGTGCCGTCTTTGCCGACCTTGTCTATGGCGTCAGCAATGACCTCACCGATCGCGCTGTCCGCGGCGGAGATGGTCGCAACTTGAGCGATCTGGTTCTTGCCAGATACCTCTTGACTCTGGGCGGCGATCGATTCGACGGCCGCGTTGACGGCCTTTTCGATCCCGCGCTTCAGACCCGAGGGGCTCGCGCCAGCTGCGACGTTGCGCAGGCCTTCCTTGATGAGGGCTTGGGCGAGGACCGTCGCCGTCGTGGTTCCGTCACCGGCCACGTCGTTGGTCTTGGTCGCAACTTCTTTGACGAGTTGCGCGCCCATGTTCTCAAAGGGGTCTTCCAGCTCGATCTCGCGGGCGATTGACACACCATCGTTGGTGATCGTCGGCGCGCCGAACTTCTTGCCCAAGACCACGTTGCGGCCCTTGGGTCCGAGAGTGACTTTGACCGCATCGGCCAGCTTGTCGACGCCAGCCTCGAGGCCGCGTCGCGCGTCCTCGTCAAACTTCAATAACTTTGACATTTCTTTTCCTTCGTTCGATTAGGTGACGAGACACTCGTCACGGGCTACTTAGAGACGGTCGCCAATACGTCGCGGCCGGACAGAATCAACAGATCTTCGCCGTCGACCGTGATCTCGGTGCCGCCGTACTTCGAGTAGACGACGGTGTCACCAACGGAGACGCCCGTAGGGATGATCTCGCCGGTGGCGTCGGCACGACGGCCAGGTCCAGACGCGAGCACTTCGCCCTGCTGGGGCTTTTCTTTGGCCGTGTCGGGGATCACCAAGCCGGATGCCGTGGTGGCTTCCGCGAGGTTGGGACGGACGACGATGCGGTCTTCTAGTGGGTGCAGCTTCATTTCTTGCCTCCTGAGCAATTAGCACTCGATACTTGCGACTGCCAATTTAGCAGCCGGGGGCCCTGAGTGCCAACAGAAGCTGCTTTTGCCTTCGGACGCTGTAAATAGCGCGCGAATTGCGTGGGAGGGAGTGACCTGCGAGCACCCTTTCTGTGCCGGTTCATCCCGGCACGTGACTCACCTGGCAGCGGCCTCGGCCTCTTGGAACGGGCCAGTAGATCGCACCCTCTGCGGAGGTTTAAGGGCGACTCAGGTACTCGATTCCCAGGTATCAGTGAACGAAGTCCCCCCACCGCTCAGTGGGCCAGGCGCTGACATGACGATATTGGAACTGTCAATTTCATCAATAGCGGCGACCGTACTGGATGTGATCGAGCCCGTGACTCCGTTCGACGTTACTGACGCATTGGTAAACGTGACGGATCCAAAGTCAGCCAGGGTTGCCATTGTGCAGCTGCCCGAACATTCATCAGGGTCCTCGGCAATCCATTCTGCTGACACTTGAGCCGGAGGTGGCGTTGGAGAGGCGATGTCGATGGAGAACGTCCAACCAACTGTCGTATTAGCAACGCTGAGAGTCCACTCGCCAGCGGCGTAGCTCACCGAAGCGCTCATGACGTTGCCCGGCGTAACGGGATATGTGGACGTAGATAGAGGAGACAGGTAGCCGTTGTTCACGCTGGCGTCGCCATACATCTCATACCACGCGTAGTACGACGCAGTCGTGCCGTTACAGGAAGTTTCAGTTCCGTCCTGTTCGACAGTTGAGCTTCCGTATCCATCAATGCCGACCCACTGCACGGCAGTCAGGCTTCCGGTCGTACACGTCACGGTTGGCACGATCCACTTCGCACTGACCGCGCTAAAGGTACCGCCAGTATCCACATAGCCAGACCAGTTCGAGGACGTCGTAGCGACCGTCAGTTGGGCCGCCGTCGTCGTCGCTGACCCGTTGACATTGGTGAATATTGCCTCATACTCATATCCGTTGTCGAACGGCGTTATTGTCACTGAATACGTCGCCGAAGTAGCTCCAGTGATTACCGACCACGACGAACCGTCGTTGATCGACACGTTCCACTGAACAGATGGCGTTGGGGTTCCGGTCGCTGATGCAGTAAAGGTTGCTGTCCTGCCAGATTCAAGCACCTGACTGGCGGGTTGAAGTGTGATTGATGGCGCGCTATTGACCGTCCACTGCGCGTAGAGAGTGACTGAGGCGGCAAAGGCATAGGTCGCATCGTTGGCGTAGGCCGTTCCGGAACCGTCGGCGGCGGTGTTCCAGCCATTAAACGCGTCTCCCGCGTTCGCGAACGCGTTCGACGTTAGAGGCGTCGGCGAACTATCCGTCTCGGCGGACATCGATCCGGTGCCGCCATTCGCATTGAAGGTAACCGTATAATCAGTCGCCCACTGCGCATAGAGAATCACCGAGGCTGCAAAGGGATACGTCGCATCGTTTGCGTACGGGGTGCCAGAACCGTTAGCGGCCGTGTTCCAGTCCGTAAATGTGTGTCCCGCATACGCGAACGTGTTCGACTCGAGTGCCGTCGGCGAACTATCCGTCTCGGCAGACATCGATCCGGCGCCGCCATTCGCATTGAAGGTAACGGTAAAGTCCTGCGCCCATAGCGCGTAGAGAGTAACCGACGCGGTAAAGGGATACGTCGCGTCGTTTGCGTAGGCAAGCGATCCGTTGGCAGTCGTGCTCCATCCAGCAAACGTGTATCCGGTCCGCGCGAACGCGTTCGACGTCAGCGCCGTGGCCACGTTCTCCGTCTCTGCCGACATCGAGCCGGTGCCGCCGTTCGAGTTGAACGTCACGGTGAACGAGGGAAGCGCTGTCCATTGCGCATACAGGGTTATCGACGAGCTGAATGAATATGTCGCGTCATTGGCGTACGTCATACCCGTTCCGTTGGCGAGGGTGTTCCAGCCCGAAAAGCTGTATCCCGCGTTCGCGAAGCCATTCGACGTGAGAGCCGTCGATGAACTCTCCGTCTCGGCCGGCATTGAACCAGTTCCCCCATTGGCACTAAAAGTCACGGTGTATGAGGTTGGGGGAGGCGATCCGCCTCCCCC
>JBAQZL010000156.1:0-23966 GCA_049790955.1 Acidimicrobiales bacterium | reverse complement strand
GTACGACCACCACGGCCACGGCCAGCGCGAGGGCCGTCGGTGCCAAGGTGGTGGGCAGTCCGCGCCCGCTGAACTGGTTGTAGGTGTAGATCGGCAACGACGCGGGGTTGTAGGCGAGGATGACGACCGCGCCGTACTCGCCGAAAGCTCGCAACCAGGTGAGCAGCATGCCCGCGCGAATTCCGTGACCGGCACTCGGTACGGCCACGCGCAAAAAGCGCGGCACGTCTGAGTAGCCGAGAGTTCGCGCGACGTCCAACATCCCCTGGTCAACACCGCTGAACGCGGCGCGCGCGGCCACGATCAAGAACGGAGCGGAGACGAACGACATGGCAATCACCACCCCGACCATCGAGTCCGTGAGGTGTTCACCGAAGAGCTGACCGAGAAAGGTATAGGGACCAATGAGATAGACCAAGACGATGCCGCTCATGAGTGGCGGAAGTGCCAAAGGAATCTGGACGAGTACACCCACCACCGCGGCCAGTCGCCCTTTCGAGCGAGCGAGCACGTAGGCGAGCGGCACGCCACAGATCGTGACGAGCGCGAGTGACATGGTGGCGCCGGCGACCGACACCCACAGCGCCGAAAAGAGTCCGGGCGTGTGAAATCCCCGTTGGGGTGACGTGACGAGTCGCACGACGAATCCCGCGATCGGGTACCCCAGATAGACGACGAGCAAGCCGCCCAACCACGTGAGAGGACTCTTGAAAGTCCTCCTCACCGTCATGGCGACGTGGTCGAAGTGGTGGACGAGGTCGTGGTGGTCGTTGTCGTCGAGGCGTGAAAGGTCAGAGCCGGCACGATCGGCGTCACGCCGTTGCCCTTCAATATCTTCTGACCCGCGGCGCTCAGTAGGAACTTGACGAAGGCCTTCGCCGCGGCCTCGTGGGGCGCACGGTTGAGGATGGCCACGGTGTACTGGCCCGACAAGTGAGTACCCACCAGCGGCACGGTCTTGAGGTGCGCCGCGGCGGCCTCCACGGCGTAGAAGAAGCCGGCGTCAAGTTGTCCGGCCTGCAGATCACCGACGAGGGCCGTCTCTTCAAAGACGTTGGACGTCGACGACGCCAACGGCGCGAGGTTGGGCTCGCTGTAACTAAGTGCGACCCCCGTCAATGCGTCTACCGCGAGGACGCCCTTGGGGTCGGTCGCGGGATCCGTGCGACCGAGCAGGAACCCCGAACGGTCCACTACTTGGTACCACGGCTTGGTTTCGAGGGCTTTGGCGAACTTCGACTTTGGGTTGTAGCCGAGCACCAGGGGCGAGAATCCGAACTCCTTGTAGGACGACACCCAATTGCCATTCGCACTGCCTTCGAGGCTGGCGTTCACCGAGGGTGAGGCGCTAATAAATACGTCACCCACTTGCGTGCCCCCGGCGATCTCGCTCGCGAGGGCCGTCGACCCGGCGGAGTAGCCACTCACCGTGTAACCCGTCGCCTTGTGAAAGGCGGGATCGACCTGTTGTTCCATGAGATCGAGAAACGATCCGGCGTAGAGCACGTCGACCGTTCCCGGGGCCTTGGCCTTCGCCGACGAGCTCGCGCCCGCGTTGGTCAACGGAACGCTGAGCACCCCGAGCGCCATCAGCACCGTCGCCGAGAACACCATCATTCGACGCATAGAACGTCCTTCCTCGTGAGTGCATTTACAGTAACATCGCTCTGATTTCGACGTACCTACACGCCTACGTAGTCCTCTGTCCCGCAGATGCGTTACAGATTCACACGCCGTGGCGGCACTTTCGCCGACCAGTGACGCCCGAGCATCGTGGCCTCGACAGTGTCGTCCAGGTCACGATCGACGCGCCCGTAGGATGAGGTGAATGCCCTCGACGTCAGCATCTACCTGGGTAGCGGTCACCGAGGCGGCCCTCTCGAGCGAAGAACTGACCGCGTGGGTCGTGCGACCTAACTGCGGGGCGACCGTCACCTTTAGCGGTGTGGTGCGCGACCACTCGCGCGCTCACGACGACGTGGTCGCCCTCGAATACGAGACGAGCCCGAAACTTGCGGAACAGAGAATCCACGAGATCGTCGCCGTGGTGCGTACAAGGTGGCCCTCCCTCGAAGCAGTCGCGATCCACCATCGGATCGGCAGGGTCGAACTCTCCGAGACCACGGTCATCGTTGCCGTGTCGTCGCCTCACCGCAGCGACGCCTTCGACGCCGCGCGCTTTTGTATCGACACTTTGAAGGAGACGGTGCCCATGTGGAAGCGCGAGTTTTGGGAGGGTGGCTCGGCGTGGAGCGAGGAGACGTCGCCGCTCCTCGACAGTCCGCGTCAATGATCTCCTTTGACGAAGCGCAGCGCTTCGTCCTGCAGGACCTAGAGCCGCTCACCCCGCACAAACTCGAGCTCGCCCGCGCGCGGGGCTGCGTCGCGGCCGAGGAGGTCACCGCCCGCGAGCCCTCGCCTCCATTCGAAAACTCCTCCATGGACGGTTTCGCGCTGCGCGCCATCGATACGTTGGGCGGTTCTCGTCGCCTGCGCGTCACCAGCACGATCTTCGCCGGTGACAACCCTTTCACGCCACTGGGCGAAGGCGAGGCCGCGCGCATCATGACGGGCGCTCCCGTGCCCGCCGGAGCCGACAGCGTCTGTCTGCGTGAGGCGACGGTCCTCGACCCCGACGGCACCACTGTCGTCATCGAACGCGAAGTCAGCCTCGGTGAGGCGATTCGCCGTGTGGGCGACGATGTGGCCGTCGGCCAGGTGTTGGTGTCACCGGGTGACGAACTCGGTCCCGCCCTGCTCGGCGTACTCGCGAGCCAGGGATACTCGAGCGTGACGGCTCACGCCCGTCCCGTCGTCGGCGTGATGTCGACGGGCAACGAACTCTCCGACGACCCCGGTCCGTTATCGCACGGCATGATTCGCGACGCCAACCGTCCCTCACTTCTCGCGTCGCTGCACGCGTCGGGATTCGAAGGCGTCGACCTCGGAATAGTGGGCGACTCGCCCGCCGACATCACCGAAGCCTTGGAACGCGGCGCGGCGTCGTGCGACGCGATCATCTCGACGGGAGGCGTCAGCGTCGGCGACGCCGATTTCGTGAAATCAGTGCTGATCGAACTCTGCGGCGAACGAGCGCGCTCGATGCAGGTCGCGATGAAACCGGGCAAACCATTCGCGTTCGGTGTCACAAAGGACGCGGGTGTGCCGATCTTCGGGCTGGCCGGAAACCCAGTGTCAACCCTCGTCGGATTCGAGGCCTTCGTGCGCCCTGCGCTGCGCCGTCTCGGGGGACATCGTGTGCTCGATCGGATCACCGTCGAGATGGTGCTCGACTGCGGGTTGCCGAGAAAACGCGACGGACGTCTCCATCTCGCTCACGCGGTCGCTCGGGTTCACGACGACGGCATTGTCCACGTCGAAAGTGTCGCGCGACAGGCGTCACACCTCCTCCACGCGGTCGCGAGGGCCAACGTCCTTCTCTTCGTGCCCGACGGCGAAGGCTATGACACCGGCGACGTCGTTCGAGGAACGGTGCTCGACGCGGACCAGTTGGGTTACCACTGAGATGGCGCGATTGATCTTGCTAGGTCCGGCCCGCGAAGCGGCGGGTACTCGCGACGACATCATTGAAGGCGACTCACTCGACGTCGTGCTCGACGAGGCCGTTCGCCGCTACGGACCGGCGTTTCGAGCGGTGCTGGAGGTCAGTCGTGTTTGGGTGAACGGCGAGCCCGCCGAGGCCGGGGCTCACATCAGTCACGACGACGAGGTTGCGGTGCTACCCCCCGTCTCGGGCGGGTGAGGCGCGGCGTCGCCGCTGAGTAGCTGAAGGGCGTGCGCGAGCACGTCGAGGACGGCCTCGAGACTTTCGAGCGCCCCGCGCGGCGATCCGGGGCAGTTGAGAATCAGGCACTGACCAACGGTGCCCGCTCGACCGCGCGACAGTCGGCCCAGCGGATTGACAAGGCGCATTGCCTCGCTGAGTCCGGGCGCCTCACGTTCGAGGACGCGAGCCGTCCCCTCGGGCGTGAGATCGCGGGGCGAAAACCCCGTCCCCCCCGAGGTGACCAGGAGTCCAATGAACCCGTTACTCATCTCGCGCACGTTCGCGGCCACTGATTCCTCACCGTCGGGGACAGCCCGGTACTCGGCGAGTGTGAAGCCCGCTTCTTCGAGTCGCGCCGAAAGTAGTGGCCCCGCGAGATCCTCGCGCTCGCCACGATCCACCGAGTCCGACACGATCAGAACTTTCGCGTAAAGATCCACGGCGACGAGCGTAGGTGATGAGTTCGCTCAGCCCCCGGCCATGGCGCCAATCACGAAGAAGGGCTCTCGGCCCTGCGACACATCGTCGGGCAGCGACACGTCGATCGGTTCGAGTGACAGGTCCCGCTCGCAGGCGTAAAACCGAACAAACTTCCGTCGTTGTCGAGTCACGGGGTCACGAATCGTGCCTAAGAGCATGGGAAAACGCGCCTCGAGAGCATCGATCACGCTGGTGGGCGACGGCGTACCCACCACCTCGAGCTCTACCTCACCTGAGATCTTCGCGAGTATCTTCAGGTGTGCCGGAAGGACGACCCGGATCACGCCAGGGTTTGGACTTCGACCGAGAGCACCGCAGGAAGGTCGCGAACAATCGGTTCCCACGAGTCGCCAGAGTTGGCTGACGCGTAGACCTGACCCCCAGTGGTGCCGAAGTACACGCCGCAGTCCTCGAGGGAGTCCACGGCCATGGCGTCGCGCAAGACGTCGACGTAGCAGTGCTCTTGGGGCAGTCCTTTGGTGAGGGGTTCCCACTCGTTGCCGGCAGTTCGACTGCGGTAGACCCGCAACTTGCCTTCGGGTGGGAAGTGCTCAGAATCGCTCGTAATGGGTACGACATAGACGGTCTCTGATTCGTGCGCGTGCACGTCGATGGCGAAGCCGAAGTCCGAGGGCAAGTTACCGCTGACCTCGCTCCAGGAGTCCCCCGCGTTGTCGCTGCGCATCACGTCCCAGTGCTTTTGCATGTACAGCACGTCGGGGTTCGAAGGATGCATCGCGATGCGGTGCACGCAGTGCCCGACCTCGGCGTCCTCGTCGGGCAATCCTTCTGAGTGCAGCCCATGGTTGATCGGTCGCCACGTCGTCCCCTCGTCGTCGCTGCGAAAGGCCCCGGCCGAAGAGATGGCGACGAAGATTCGACGCGGATCCTTCGGACTAACGATGATCGTATGCAGGCACATCCCGCCCGCTCCGGGTTGCCAGGCCGGGCCGGTCTCGTGATCGCGCAGACCCGACAGCTCGCTCCAGCTCAACCCGCCGTCGACGGAGCGAAACAGGGCCGCGTCCTCGACGCCCGCGAGCACCGTGTCCGGGTCGCTCAAGGAAGGCTCGAGGTGCCAGACGCGGGCGAACTCCCACGGGTGGGGCGTCCCGTCGTACCACTGGTGGGTCCCCGGCACTCCGTCATAGAGGAACTGATTGCCCACCGGCTCCCAGGTGAGACCGCCGTCGTCTGAGCGCTGAATCAACTGGCCGAACCAACTCGTTGACTGCGAGGCGTAGATCCGATTGGGGTCTACTGGGGAGCCCTTCACGTGGAAGATCTCCCATCCACCAAAGAAGGGACCACTGACATCCCACTTTTTGCGAGCGCCATCTGCTCGAAGCACGAAGGCACCTTTTCTCGTTCCCACCAGCACTCGCACACCGCTCATGATCGCCCCTCTCCGCGTCCGGTGGGGCGCGTCACAAAAAAGAGAGTACATCTCGTGATTCGTGGTCTCCTAACTTTCCGCCCCTCGGCGGCAACTCTCTCCTCAGAGCAACAGCCGACCCGCGTCATCCCCAGGTGGGACGCCACCACGTCACCAGTCCCCTTGACGCGACTATCTAACGGGCGATCTCTACGAGGAGCACCCAGGCACTGTAAACAGCTCCAAATATGCCGAGTAGTGATGCGGGCACCAAGAGGTAAAAACCTCCGCCCCACCTCGCAATGAGCGACACGCCCGCGAGCGTCGCTGGGAGCGTGCCCATCCCCGTTGACGCCATCCGTGAAACGGACCAAAGGACTGGATCGGAGGGATGTGACCTCAAATGGTTGATTTGATCCCAGAGCGTTGCCGTGAGTAACGGTGCGGCCAAAAGAAGAATCTCGATGCCCAGGGCCACGGTGTTTTGGGGCACAAGTGTCAGTGAGGAATAGGCGACGATCAGGACGAGGCACGCGAGAGTCTCACGCGCTCGTGCGGGGAGAAACGTCCCTCCGGACAAGATACGATCGAGGTTGATTGACACTGATACGAAGAGAAGGCCGGTCAGCGTTGCCGCCGCGCCAATCATCGCGAGGAAAAACATCCTCCACGTTGCTACGTCATAGCCGTGCATCTGTGCCCCTCATTGGCATCCGTCATTTCGTCATTTCGCATCGCGGCGAACCCGCGTCGCCAAAATTCTTGAGCTCAATAGTGTCGGATTCACCGAGCATTCGCAATTACAGCGATTCGTGGCTGCAACAAGGACGTCCCAGACTCGCACAGCCTCTACCGGCGTGTCCGCAATCCCAAATGACCCGATGTTCTTCCGGCCGATCGCAAGCAGGAGCCACCCGCTCAACGGATCAGGTGCGGGCGAAGACCGCGTGGATGATGAGCGCGTTGTTCATCTTGGTTGCGCCCTTGCCGCGGTAACTGAGGCCGAGTTCGGAACGGTCGACTTGCACCTCCGTGTCAATACCAATCCGCCCGGGGCCGAGGTCGGCGACGACCGACGGGAACTCGAGCCGCAAAGTGCGTTCACGTACGGTCAGGCGTCCCACGACCTTTAGTCCGCTCGTTGTCGAAGTCACCTGATCGATTTCAAAGACGATGTCCGGGAAGCGATCGCTGGCGAAGAAGTCGTCACTGCGCAAGTGCGCGTCACGCTTCTTCATTTTCGTATTGATCGACGAGCTCTTGACCTCCAAGCGCCCGGTCACGCCACCGTCAGCGGCGACGGTTGCGCTACCAGCCAATTCGCCGAACGTCCCTTTCACTGGCACGATCCCCCACATCGCCTTCGCCTTCAGACCGACGCTTGACTCACTCGGGACCAGCGTCCATGATCCATTGAGCGCACCACGGGCCAAATCGGCCCTTAGATCCGCGGCGGCCACCACTTGATTTTTTGCTGCCATCACTCCTCCATCCTTAAGTTTTTTAGGTAAAACATTTGCTTGGACAATCGCTGGCTTATTCGAGGGGTCGAGTCCTCCGGGGTCCACGAAGGTCACGATCTGCTGACCGGTGAACTCGTCGGTGGAAGGTCAAGTTCGATGTAATCGAATGATGCGATGTCATGGACGATGAAGGGCAGACTCGCCATTCGTTCCCGAGCCTCGTCGGCGGTGGTGTCTGCGAGGATCAGAATGGGACCGGTGTGGTCCGCCTTTAGAAAGACATCGCGGACGAGTCCCTCGGCGCGTGCCTTGGCGATAAATATTCCTTCTTCGGGCAACAACTCGGAGTAATCCTTGCCGGTTAAATGGCCGATCATTAGCACATGCATGGTGCCTTCTTTCTCATTAGTTACGCGATGTGACTTTGTGTTGCGATCCTGGCGGGGATGTAGATGCTGCCTAGGCGGCGCCGTAGCTGCCCACTGCTCACGTGTTTTCTGGTTCGGGCTCATCCGTCGTCAATCAGCCAGTCTCGGAGACGAGCAAGGCCCGATTGTCGTCCGCACCTGGGGCCATGTCGGCGACACGCACGTTGGTCGCTCGTAGTGCGATCACCGCGGCGATCACGAGTGCGATGCTGGCGCCGAGCAGTCCTCGTTGGAAGCCAAGCGTGAGCGCCTCGGAAGGTTGGGTATGCGTCGCGAGTAGATGGTTGGTACGGCCCGTGGCGAGCGAGACGAAGATTGCAAGCCCCAACGCTCCCCCGAGTTGGAAGGACGCGGTGATCAGCGACGCGGCGAGTCCAGCCTTGTCGGCCGGCACACCCCCATTGGCGGCATTCTGAACGCCCACCAGCACCAAGCCCACGCCGGCCCCCATGATGACGATTCCCGGAAGGAGATCCGGAAGATAGGTACCGTGCAGCGGAATCCGGGAAAGCAAGAACACTCCCGCGGCGCCTAGCAGCGCCCCCGTGACGATGAGCGGCCGAGTACCGATCTTCGGGATCGCTTTGGTCGCCACGCCCGCTCCGACACCAGCGCCCACCGTCACCGGCAGATAACACAGGCCCGCGTGGATCGCTGAGTAGTGGAGCACCTCCTCCATGTAGAGCGTGACGAGAAAGAACATCGTGTAGAAGCCAGCCATCGCAAGAATCTGGGTGACATCGGCAGCCCCAAGGCCCTTGATCTTGAACAGCGACAGAGGCACAAGCGGGTTGCTATGGCGCTGCTCGTTGAACAGGAACAGCACGACAAGCGCAAGGGCGCCTGCGAGTTCCCCAAGAGTCCGAGCAGTGCCCCAACCGACACTGGGGGCGTTTACCAGGACGTAGACCAGGAGAAGCATGCCGCCCGTGATGAGACCAGCCCCGACCGTGTCGAAGTCCCGTAGCGGCGGCGCCTTAGGCCGTTCCTTATCGACGAGTCGAAACGACGCAATAAGGATGACCGCTACGACCGGGAGGTTGACGAAGAAAACCCATCGCCAACTCACCTCGGACGTGAGCACGCCGCCGAAGATCACTCCGGCAGCGCCCGACAGGGCGGCAACACCACCCCAAGCACCGAGAGCTTTGACCCGATCGCCGCGTGTGTGAAAGGACGTCGTCAGGATGGAAAGCGCCGCGGGCGACATCATCGCCGCGCCAACGCCCTGAGCCAGCCGAGCCCCGATCAGCACCGCTTCGCTTCCCGCCAGACCACACACGAGCGACGAGATCCCAAACAGCAATGTCCCGGCAACAAGCAGGCGTCGCCGGCCGAGCAAATCCGCCGCGCGACCGCCGAGCAGCAAGAACCCGCCGTAGGTGAGCAGGTACGCGCTCGCGACCCATTGCAGGCTCTGGACCGAGAAGTGCAGGTCGGCCCGGATGTGCGGCAACGCAATATTCACGATGGACGCGTCGAGAAGATCGATGAACGCGACCGCGCACACCAGGGCCAGAGTGAGTTTGCCGCGTCGCGTCCTAAGAAATGACCGTGAAGCCGATGTTGCCGATATCGCTTCCATGAGAGAGGCCTCCTAATTACCGCAGTGAGTGATCTAACTAACATACCACGTTAGTCAACTAACTAACAATTGCCAGTACCATTGTCTACGATGGTGAGTGAGATGACTGACAAAGTGACTTCGGATCAAAGTCCGCGAGTAGACGAGCGCCCAACGAAGCGGGATCGGCTCATTGATGCGGCCAATCGGTTGTTCTACGAGCAAGGAGTGGAGCGGACGACGCTCGCCGACATTGCCGCCAGTGCCAACGTTCCCTTAGGCAACGTGTACTACTACTTCAAAACGAAAGACGACATCGTCGATGCCGTCGTCACCACTCGTATAGGAGAGATTGAGGCAACCCACGCAGACCTGGAGAAGCGCTACAGCACTCCGGCCGATCGACTCAAGGCACTGTTCGAATCGCTATCAGGGCGAGCCGACATGATTTCGCAACGTGGCTGTCCCAACGGCTCACTCTGCACGGAGCTTTCCAAACGCGTGACGGGCCCCGAGCCGAATTCAGCCAAGCTGATGCAAACCCTGATCGACTGGGCGGAAAAGCAATTCCTGGAAATGGGACGTAGTGACGCTCACGACCTCGCCATCAAGATGATCACCTCCTACCAGGGGACCGCGGTGCTGTCGCATGCCATGGCCTCACCCGATCTCATGAGGCAGGAGGCTGTTCGCATCGACCACTGGATCGATGAGCTTCAACAATCTGTAACTCCTACAATCTGAGGAGTCGGGCGAGTCTTTGCGATCGCCATCGCTAAGGCCCCGAAAGTCGTAAGTGCGTTCCCTGCCGTCATCGGCGATCGAATCGCCAAGCAAACCAGGCGCATCATTGGCCCGCGCTCTTGGCATGAGGTGGCCGTAGAGGTCTTTCGCGACTCGAATCGACGCGTGCGCATTACTCCGACACAACCTTAAAGAACACTTCCATCGCAATCAGGAGCGACGCACACGAGTGTCGAAGATCGCGACTTTTGTTGCCTAATAGGAGTCGCCAACCGCATGCACCGTGTCGTAGCGCTACAACGCAAACGGCTCAACATCGACGAGTGGGCGAAGGACGGCTACCGCACCTGCCGCTGTGCCATCGGGGTGTTTCATCAAGCCCAACGTCATGGCTAGATCGATAACGCGACCATCAGCGGTCGTGGCTCTCACGTGCCCCGCGCGACCCTCGTGTTTCAGCGTCCCGGAATTCATGGCCGCATGGAACCCAGCCACGTGTCGCGCGACAAACTCTTCGGGAATGACGGGCACCATCGAGCCACCCACCATGCTCTCTGAGGTGTAGCCGAGCAGCGATTGCGCAGCGGAGTTCCACGAAGAGATTTTTCCCGTCAGGTCAAGTGTCACGACTGCGTCCGACATGAACTCGATCGCCTCTTGAAGGATGTTCTCTGGCTCGGTGGCTCCCACGATCATCTCCCTTTTCAATCTTCCGTGAACGTACCACTGTCATGGATTAAAGGAAGGGGGCGAAGAGCTTGTTCTTGTGGCATCCACTCGTCATCAACACTGGACGAGAAGAATCGATACGGTGACCGCACATTCTGAACTTTCCGACGGTACCTCCATCTCCGGCGCGAAACCTCCCGCGACCCGTCACGCCTATCGCCTTGGACTTCTCGTGGCGATGGCGTCGGTCGTGCTCTCGGTCGTGCTCTTGCCCTTCGCACTTTCCAGTCTCTTGTCCGCCTATCAACATCCCGTTGGGGAACGCGGCTTTGATATAACGACGCTGCACACTCTGCATGGAGAGTGGACAAAACTCAACGTCGCCGTGGTGTCGATCAGCGAGGCGGACGACACGATGACCCTTCGCGTTTCGGGCTTTCACCACTGCCCCGAGCGGTGCGACGAGGTCGAACGCGTTCAGTTCTACTCGGTGCACGCGGACCCGCGTGGAGCCCTCGGTGTGCCGCCGTCGTCGAGTGTCGATCTACCGAACGACGCCAGCGAAATCGATCAGCTGGTCACGCTGCCGATCACGGGCGATCTCATCGACTATCCGTTCGATCACTACCAACTGATGTTGGGCGTGACGTTTTCACGAGTCACGGCGTCGGGAGATGCAATCCCCTTTGATCGTGCCGCGACGCGTGCCGGCCTGGAGTACAGCGTCGACAACACCGTCCCGCGATTATCGCTGGCCGCGCCGACGTCCGTAGCACCTGAGAAGTACCGATCAACCGGAGTCAGCTACGACAGCCTCACGTCACTGAACTTCTCGCGTCCGATCTACTTGCAGATTCTGACCGTCCTGCTGACGATGCTCATCGTGCTCGCCGCCGCTTACGGCCTGCTCATTCGGCCCTTCACTCAGATAATCCCTACCGTGGGAGGTCTTGTGCTCGGCGTGTGGGGTGTCCGCTCGCTGCTCGTCGGCGACTATCCCCCCGACTCGACGGGTGTCGACCTTGTGCTGGAAGCGGCCATCTTGTTGTTGTTGCTGGGGGTTGGCGTACGTGCCGTGATCTTCATGTGGCCCCGCTCTCACCTCAAACCAAGCACTGGATTCATCGACTCGAACGAGAGTGAAAGTGAGAGCGATCTCGATGACGAGATCGAGATCGACTGAGACAAAGTCGCTGCTGCGCGACCATCTCCATCCTCATTCCCTTGACCTGCGGACCAGCAGGCGTGCCGCGATCTGGCGGCGCCAGATGCGCGAAGCGGCGAGCGAAGCGTGACTCAACTGAGCGAAGTACACTCCGCGAAAGAACCAGTTCGATACTTCGGAGGTCGGACACGATGGACGCCCAGGACGTAGAAGACGCCTTCTTCCGCTACGAAGGCGATCTGCTGGAACTTTCAGATCAAGCGCTCGCGGAGTCGCCCTCCGCGCGGCTCCGCATACTGCGCGCGGGTGCGGCGCGAATGTTCGGTCTCGCGCCCGACCCGCTGGCTGAGCTCGCCGCCGCGAGAGAGATGTCGCGCGACCCGGTTGACGACTCGCTGGCGTCCGCCCTGGAGGTGTTCATCACCCAAGGACCGCACCAGGCTGTCGGTCCGTTGGTCGAACACGCGACGACCTTTCCCGACGACCTGCTGGGCGCCTACTTTCGGTTCTCGTCGTTGGTCGTGAGCGGCGTGGCGGGAAATCGCCAACGAGCGATGGCCATGGTTGAGGGCGATGCCAATCGCCTGAGCGGAGACTGGAGATACGACTCGCTACTCGCCATGGTCTGTGAAGAGCAACGTCGCTACGACGAGGCCCGAGCGCTCGCCGATCGCACGCTCTCAAGCCAACCCGACTGCGCGCCGGCCGCTCACGTCATCACTCACGTCAACTACGAGACCGGCGAGCACGCCGCCGGCATCACGTGGCTCGACGAGTGGAGCCGCGATCGCACTCCCCTCTTCTACCAGACCCACTTCCCGTGGCACAACGCGCTGCACGCCTTGGCGCTCGGCGATATCGACGAGGCCCTCACTCGCTTTCACGATCAGATCGGACCGGCGGCCGTCATCGACGCCGGAAGCCTCTTGTGGCGATGCCGACTCGCGAACGTTGAGGTGCACGAGTCCGGCACGGCCGCCGCCGCAGCGGTCGCGCCCGTGCTCGAGGCCATGCCCACGGCATTCGCGGTGTTCAATGCGTGTCTGGCGCTGGCGGCGGCGGGTGACGCCGTCGCGTTGGCTTCGGTGTGCGCGCGACTCGACGCCGACGCGCGCCCGGCGTTCGCCGATCTGATGGCCCCGGTCGCTCGAGGGCTGCTCGCCATGGTCGAAGGCCGGACCGACGACACGGTGGCATCGATCCAGCCGGTACTGGACGAACTGCCGCGGATCGGCGGAAGCGACGCCCAACGAGAGGTGATCGAAGACACCCTGCTTCGCGCGTTCATCGCGGCCGGCCGGGCCGAGGAAGCCGAACCGTTGCTGCGAACTCGATTGGAGCGACGCCCGCACGCGATCGACTGCCAGTTGCTCGCGATCGCCACCGCCGTCTAGCTTTCAACATTTGCGGAGCCGCGAAAGGTCTTCGCGTCGATATCGCGCGACGAGTCCCACACTTACTTAGGGCCAGAAGGAGACGAGGCCTTGAGCACTGGCTTGTCCGATTGCTCGTCCGGCGATTGCGGACTCTCTTCGCGACGACGGCGAAAAGGGATTTGAGCCGAAAGCCGCCTGCGACAACGAGTTGGCGTAAATGACGCGTGTCATATGGGGACCGAAACTCTGGAGTTCATCCTTCAGCGATCCCCACCTATAGGGAGCGTCAGGAGCGGACGGCGTAATGACCAAGACGCGGTCGCTCCCAACCGCGAGGTCGGCATTCGTCGTGGATCGAACACCGCCGTCGATGAATTTTCGCCCGGCGATTGTGGCCGGCGGCCAAATGCCTGGCACGGCGCAACTCGCCGAGACGGCGTCGACGAGGTTGACCCCAGACTGCGCGCTAAAGACTTCCAGTTCGCCGGACTCGGCGTCAACGGCGGTTATCCAGAGCGCTTGTAGTGGCCACTCGTGCTTGGGCAAACGCGCCGCAATGACCGAGCGCCGCTCAGTCTCGTCAATCGTTTTTGCACTCATCGCAAACGTGCCAATGGCGCGTCGTACCTCTCTGTCGTCTTTCGACCCATCGATCAATTCCTCCACCCGTGACGCGTGGGTCGTTGCGTCGAACTCAATCATGATTTCGTTTGATTGGGTGGAACACTGAACCTCATACAGGGATTCGAGATCGCTTTCGCTCGAGATTTGAGCCCCCACCGCCGAACCGGCGGAGGTTCCAATAATCAAGTCGGCCGAAACGATGGACGTGGCCAACGCCGGTTCGACGTCCGAGATCCCGAAGAGCACCCCGATTTCCCAGGCGATGCCCGCGACTCCTCCTCCGGCGAGAACCAGCGAACGCTTCACTCGTGCACCTCGGACGGAAACAGGTACTGCTGGAGAAATCCCGCAGCTCGACGTACTGCGTCGCGCGAGTCCTGCATCACGCCCAAGAGGTCAAAGAATCCGTGCAGCTGACCTAGATAGGTGTACGTCGTCACCGCCACCCCGGATGCTCGCAGTCGACAGGCGTACTCTTCGCCTTCGTCTCGCAATATGTCGTGCTCCGCGTTAATGATCAACGCGGGCGCGACCGATTCGAGTGAAGCACGAAGCGGAGATGCGTACGGCTCAGATCTGCGCTGAGCGTCGGGGATATAGACATTCCAAATGTGTCGATTCGATTCCTGCGCCAGAGCGCCAAATCCCACACAGCCGGCGAAGTCCCCGTAGGTTTCTCGAAACTCCCGATACGACGCCGAGTCGGGCCGCCAGTCCAGCACCGGATAGATCAGGATCTGCGCGTCAAGATCGGTACCCTCATCGCGAGCTCGGATAGCGGTCGCCGCGGCGAGATTTCCTCCAGAACTATCGCCGCCCACGGCCACTCGATCAAAGTGGGCGAGTGCCCACATCGTCGCGCTCCAGCAGTCGTCAAGCGCCAACGGATAGAGATGCTCTGGCGCCAGTCGATAGTCAACCGAGAGAACTGCACACTGCGCGGCATTGGCAAGAGCCCTCGCCACAGCCTCGCTGGTATCCAAGTCGCCAAACATCCAGGCACCACCGTGAAACCAGACGAGCACTGCTCGCTCTTCCCCCCGAGGCCTATACAGACGTGCGGGCACTCCGTTGACGTTGACCAGATCAACGTACGCCACATCCTCCACTCGACCGCCCCCAGCCATCAGGTCGGCCCGGCCCGCCGCGCGTGCTTCGCTGATCGGCACCTGCCAGTCCGGCGCCACAAGCGGATGCGTCTCGAGATATCTCCGCGCATCGTCACACAGAGGCAAGTAGGCACTGCTCATGTCGGCTCCTTGAAAAGGTCGTCAACCCCGAGATCAATCGCGCGTCTGGTAGCGGGATCAAAGAAGTGCAGCGCCCGAGGATCGATCCCGAACTCCACCCGATCGCCGGCTTTCACGTGGATTCGCGCGTCAACTCTCGCAATGCACTCACTACTCCTTCTGCTTCCTCCCAACTGGGCCATTTCATCCTCTGATCGTGTTTCGCTATCGCTAACGATCATGCGGGCGTCGAACGAAAAGTGCACCAATTGTTCGAAGCCGAGTTCTTCCACAATGACAACGTCACCTCTCAGCGTTCCGACTTCCCCTTCGCACGTATCGCCCGACTTCGTCGTCATCGAAAGATCTTCGGGTCTGACGCCGACGACGACATTCTGGGTGCCCCACTTGCGCAGTTCCGACCTCGTTGAACTGAACTCAGTTGGCAACCCGATCGTCTCGCTACCGATTTTCACCGACCTCGCGCCGTCGCCTATAAATCCTTCGAACAGATTCATGGGCGGTGCTCCCATGAAACTGGCCACGAAGATGTTGGCTGGATGATCGTAAATGACTTTCGGGCTATCGCATTGTTGCAGCACTCCCGAGCGAATGACCGCCACCCGATCACCCATGGTCATGGCCTCTACCTGATCATGAGTCACGTACAGCGTCGCCACCCCAACTTGCTTTTGAATGCGGGTGACCTCGGAGCGCATTTGAACGCGAAGCTTGGCATCAAGGTTCGACAGTGGCTCATCCATAAGGAACGCGCTTGGTTCACGAACGATTGCCCGACCCATGGCCACCCTCTGGCGTTGACCTCCTGACAGTTGAAGCGGCTTGCGATGAATGCACTCGCTGAGACCGAGAAGATCGATGGTGTCGAGAACTTTCTTCTTGACCTCCTCTCGAGGGAGCTTCTTCAACTTCAGCGAGAATCCGATGTTTTGCTCCACCGTCATATGGGGATAGAGCGCATAGTTCTGAAAGACCATCGCAATGTCGCGATCTTTGGGCGACACGCCGTTGACCACGCGTCCGCCGATTCTCACCGTTCCCTTCGAGATTCGCTCAAGCCCCGCGACCATCCGCAGCGCCGTCGTCTTGCCACATCCCGAGGGGCCCACGAGAACCATGAACTCACCGTCTCCCACGTCGAGACTCAAGTCCGCAATGACCTCGACTCCAGTTGGGTAGGTTTTCGCCACGTGTTCAAGTGAGATTGCTGCCACTGACTGCCCCTTTCATCGACTCGCGTCTCGGACTGCTCGTCGAATCGTGATGCCGAAGATACAGAGCGTGCTCGCCTAGCGAACACGTCATCCGCCTCACCTGATTCGATTTCATTTGATCGCACCCTGGAGCAGAGCCTTGGCGAACGAACGTTGGAAGATGAGGAAGATAAGTAGCGACGGCACAATGAGAATCAGCGAGCCCGCGCAGAGCAACACGATGTTGGTGTTGTACTGACCTTCAAATGCACCGAGGGCGCCCGCCATCGTGCTTTGAGTAGGTATGGGGTCCAGAACGAGCGCCAGGAGGAACTGATTCCACGTCCAAATGAAAAACAGAATGCTGAGTGAAGAGATGGCGGGGATGGCGAGCGGAACCTGAATCTTCCAAAAGGACTGCCACGTCCCCGCGCCGTCCATCTGAGCCGCCTCCACGAGTTCCAGGGGACTGCCCAGAAAATGCGTTCGCATCCAGTAGACGCCGAAGGACATATCGAGGCCCACGAGGGGAAGTATGAGGGCCCAGCGCGTGTCGATCAGTCCCATGCTGTTGAGCTCGTAGTACAAGGGAGTCACCAGCGAGACCGCCGGAAGCGTCAACCCCAGGAGAAACAGCGGATAGAAGAGTCGCGCTCCGGGAATGCGAAAACGCGCTAGTCCGTAACCGGCAAACGTGGCAAACACCACCGCGGCGGGAACAACCCCGAGGACAATCAACGCGCTCGACTTCATCAGTGGCACAAAATCTGCAGCGTTCCACGCTGTGACGAAGTTGTGCCACTGAGGATCTCGCGGAATGCCAATGCCCTCGGGAGCCGTCCCTTGAGTCTGCAACGCAGTAGACAGCATGCTGAGCAGCGGCAGTACCGTCAGGGCCATGAAGACAGTGAGTACTGCGCTTCGCGAATATCGCTGACCGATTGCCCCGTGCTCGGTCATTTCTGTCGTCCGAGATGTTGGAGAGGAAGTATGACGACCAGCACCACGACGGCGAGAAAGACGGCCAGAGCCGACGCGAGTCCTACCTGTTGTTGGAGAAACGAAAGGTTGTAGATCGCCAGTCCCGGTACCAGAGTCTGGTACCCGGGTCCGCCCTGAGTCGAGACGAATATCACGTCAAAGCTATTGAGTGCCACGATGACGGTGACGGTGACGCACACCAGTAACTCCCGCCGCAGTCCAGGTATCGTGACCGATCGAAGTTGTCGAAGCCGTCCCGCACCATCCAAGACTGCGGCCTCGTACAGCGATGGCTCAATTTTTCCAATTCCAGAAAGTATGAGCAGCGTGCACAGGCCGAGATTGACCCACGTACCGATTAAGCCCACCGCCGGAAGAGCGGTGTTGAAGTTGCCCAGCCACGGTTGGGCAAGCGAACCGAGCCCTACCGCTCGCAACGCCTGATTCACGACGCCATTCATCGAATACATCCACGTCCACGCAATGCCGGCTCCCACCAGAGGAACGATCTGTGGAATGAAGAGAACCGTTCTCGCGGTCGTGCTGAACGCGCCTGAGCCAAGCTCTCGCATGAGCGTGGCCGCAATCAGCCCGATCACTATTGGAAAGACGCTGAAGAAGATAATTAAGACGAAGGCGTGAACAATTGACGAAAAGAGTTCAGGTTGAACGAAGATATTTCGGTAGTTGGAGAGACCCGCCGATGTGGGTTGTCCGATTCCGTCCCAATTCCAAAATGAGTATCGGATGGTCTGGATGAGCGGATAAATCCCAAAAACCCCGTACATCACCAAGGCGGGCAACAGCCAGAGCAGTCCGGACCACTGCCGGGGTTCTACATTGTCTCTGCGAGAAGTAGCCCTTCTCGAGAACGAGAGAAGAGACACCGGCCTAGGGTATCCCCGCGGTTGGGGTGCGGACGACCGTTCGTCCAGCGTCTCTTCTCTCACTCAGTGATCGCATCGAGGCTCAGCCGCCTTCGCTGCTGTAGTCAGTCTGAATCGTCGAAGCGAACTGGACCGGAGTCGTCTTGTTGGCAATGAGCAGCTGCGTTTCGGGTATGAAGCCGTCCACGGTGATCGATCCGGTGGCGTTCTGCATAAATTGAACGAGTCCGTTCTGACTGCTCACCTGCTTAAAGACGGTGATGGTCTGAGCCAGCACAGAGCCCGCGGACGCCGTTTCCACTGCTGCATTTGCCGGCCCCGCCGGAATGACGCCGCCGTCGCTCACGCTCAATTGTCGCGCGGCAGGGTTCGTCGTCACAAAGTTGAGAAAAGCAGCCGCCACCCTTGAGTTCGGCGCCTTTGCCGGAATCGAGAACTGGTCGACCGCCGAGAGTCCGTAGTGAGCTCCTCCCGCATTCAAGGGTGGGAACGCGAAGAACCCAAAGCCTTGTGGAATCGCAGTGTCTAAGGACGGTGCGGCCCAGTTGCCGTTCGGGAAAAATACTCCCTGGCCCGCCGCAAAGTCACTGATCGCCGTGGGGTCGTCAATCGTGTTGGCGTCAGAAGGAAAGTATCCATCTTGCGCCCACGTCAACAGTTCCTGGGCCGCTTCAACGGTGGCCGGGGTGTTAATCGTCGCATTGGGAACGTCGAAACACCAATTTTGTACGGCCTTTGACGTTCCGGAAAAGTCGATGGTCAGGTTCTCCAAGGGATCCACGATTCCACCGTCTTCAGCGTCGGTCATCATCGGCACGAGTCCCGCTGTCTTCGCGTCGGCAAGGTAGACCTCGAACTGCGCGAGCGTGGTCGGGGGTGTCGTCATGCCAATCTTCGCGGCGAGCGCCTTGTTGTAATAGACCCCCGTCAGTCCGTAGCCGAAGCTCATGCCGTAGAGATTTCCTGCTCCGAACACCGTGCCCGCAGTGTTGGCCTCCATTGCAGCAAACTGCGACTGTGGCCATTTGCTCCATCCGTACGCTTTGGCGTACGCGTTCAGATTGAGCAGCAGTTTGTCCTTGACCGTGTTGTTGATGGCGGTCAAATTAATCAGATCGGGAACGTCTCCCCCCGACATCAAGTGAGGCGCTTCGAGCGCCAATGACGCGTACGGAAGATACGTGATCTTCACGGAGACGTTCTTATGGGCCTTTTCGAAGAGCTTGGCGTCGGCGTTGTACCACGTTTGGTCACTCGAATCAGCCGTAATCGTGAGGGTGACGTGCCCTTTGCCAACACCGGTCAGTGCCGGTGACGTTGAACCTCCCGCCACCGATCCAGCGCTCAGGAATGCGCCAACGGCCAACGACATCACCACAGTGGCCCCGAGCAAGCCTCCTCGTTTCGCCCCACGACGCCGATTCACGGACGCTTTACAAAACTTAGACATTACAAAATCCCCCGCTTTCCATTGTTGTTTGATACTCCTCAAATCTGTGGTTTCTTCCAACCAGCAACGAAGGTTGATTCTTCGTTCGCGTGATCTCATCGCTTAGCGACATGTCGGTCGGGAATCAATAAAACCGATGGGGACCCTCGTTGGAATCGAATCGTGATGACTCGTCGACACGGGTAAAGGTGAAGCGCCCACGGAACTTCCCACCACTGCCCCCCTACCAGCGTTCCAATATACGGCACACTGTGCTATAATTCGAAAAAGTATATCTGTGATTGAGGAGATTGTCAACGTGGGCAGCAGCGTTCTTACGACGTTAAAAGTGCTGGAGTACGTATCTGAACGTCAGCCCGTAGGCGTGAGTGACGTAGCTCGGGGCCTGACAATGCCAAAGAGTTCCGCTCAGCGGGCGTTGGCGGCGTTGTCCGAGGCTGGTTGGATCCGCAAAGATGACGAGAGTGTTCTCGCTCGATGGGTTCTCACTCCGAGAGCGCTCATCGTCGGCAGCCAAGCTGGTGGCGAAGACGGCCTGACCGCCCACGCTCGACCCGCAATGGAGTATCTGCGCTCACAGACTCAAGAGACAATCAATTTGCTCGTCCGTGACGGTGACTTCATGGTCATCGTGGAACGAGTCGAAAGCCCGCACATGCTTCGAAGCGCGTACCCGCTCGGCATGCGAGCGGCCATGACGTCTTGTTCCGCCGGAAAGGCGTTTCTAACCACGTTGCCCCACGACCAAGTGGTTGACATTCTGTCTCACGAACTCCCGCCCTCAGATCACGCGCGCATGTGGGAAGAACTCGATCAGACTCGAGAGCGCGGTTTCGCGATGAACGACAACGCCCGGGGCTTCGCGGTGGACGATGGGGGTCTTGCGCCGGACATCAGCGCAGTCGCAGCAGTGATTTTCGATGCCCGTGGATTGCCGGTCGCAGCCATTAGCGTCACGGTTCCCTCACAAAGGATGACGGCAGATCGCTGGGATAGCTACGGGCTGTATGCCGTAGAGGCCGCGGAGAAAGTGAGTGCGGGCCTCGGGCACAATCGGTTAGCTCTTCGACGTGGCTGATGGAATCACAGTTGCGCAATCACTTCTCTTTAATGGCGCCTACTTAGAGTCCGCCACAGCGGAGGGGTACCGGGCAAAGGTCAGGTCGATCGCTTCTTTGGCGCTCAGGCCCTTCCCGGTGGCGTAGGCGCTTTGAAACTCGTCGGCGTCAAGACCTGCGCGCACCTGTTCCAGGCTGTCGTGGCGGTACCGCTCCTCGGGCTGCACCCACGGTTCACCGGTCTGGTCGAGAAAGGCTTGGGCGGATCCGTGGAGAACGGCGGCGCGGTGACGGTCACCTTGGTCGCCCGCTAGGCAGGCCAGACCCAGGTTGGCGTAGGCCATCCCGGAGCGATCCCCGTTACGCCGTGCGGTGCGCAGTGCGCTCTCGAACATCGAGGCCGCGTTCGTGGCGTCGCCCTCTTCGCGCAGCACCCAGCCCATGTTGACCTGTCCGTGGTGGAAAAGACCCCCGATGTTTCGACGGGCTTCGTCGGCGCGCTCGAGATGGGCTCGGGCGGCGGGGACGTCACCCTCGTCCAGCGCCTCGACCCCGGCGTTGTTCTCCAGCACCGAGGCCAGGAAGTAATCGCCGGAGCGTTGGACACAGGAGATAGCCTCGGCGAAGATTTCCCAGATGCGATCGGGTTCGACGGCCTTGCAACACAAGAGGTGCATGCCCAAGCTCTCGCCGAGAAGGAAGTCGTCGCCCAGACGCCGCGCGCGCTCGACGGCCTCGAGGCCCAAGGGAAAGCCGCTCTCAGACTCTCCGGCGAAGTAGCACACGGCGCAGAGAATGGTGAGGGACTCGGTGATCAGTCGGTCATCGTTGAGTCGGCGGGCGGTCGCGAGCGCCAGCTCGGCGTAGTGTCGAGCCGTCCCAATATCGACGTACCGCGCGCCGAAGGCCACGGTGATGAGGTTTCCGCACAGCAAGTAGGGGTCCCGCTCGACGTCGGGTCGCGCTATGGCTGGCAAAAGAAGATCGATCGCCTCCGCCCGAGCGCGCACCCACCAGTAGCGTCGAAGCGCCACACCGAATCGAAGGATCAGCTCTGTCCTCTCCGGGTCGCTCGCGGCGAATTCCATTGCCCGGCGCAAGTTGGCTCGATCGGCGTCGAGCCGGTCATACCAGTCGCCCTGCTCGGGTCCCGTGAGGTGGGGGGCCGCCCGCTCGGCCACGGAGAGGAAGTGAGCGCAGTGCGCAGCACCCACGGCCGCGGCCTCGCGCTCGTCGTGTTCGACCAAGTGTTCGGCCCCGAACTGGCGGATGGTCTCTAGCAACCGATAGCGGACGCCGGCTCCGGTGGGCTCGGCGACGACCAGGCTCTTGTCGACCAACGACCCCAAGAGATCGGTCACGTCGAACACGTCAAGGTCCCCCAAGCCGCAGACCGACTCGGCCGCCTCGAGGTCGAAACCCTCGGCAAAAACTGACAGACGTTGCAGAACCGAACGCTCGGGCCCATTGAGAAGTGAAAAGGACCATTCCACGGTGGCCCGCAACGTCTGCTGGCGCGGCAGCGCGCTGCGGCTACCCCCGGTAAGGAGTCGGAAGCGCTGATCAAGCCGGTCGTGCAGGCTAGCCAACGAGAGCGAGCGCAGCCGAGCAGCTGCCAGTTCGATGGCCAGCGGCATGCCGTCGAGGCGTCGGCAGATCGAGACCACGAGAGGGCCGGACTCCTCGTCAAGTACCAGGTCAACCCCCTGCCCGCGGGCCCGCTCCATGAAGAGCTTCACCGCATCTGACTCGACGGCCGCTGCGGCATCGCCCTCGCCCGTCTCGGGTAGCGACAGGGAGGGCACGCGATAAATCGTCTCCCCACCGATGCCCAATGGCTCGCGGCTGGTGGTGATGAGGTGGACCTGGGGGCACCGACGCAAGATGGCGTCCGCCACCTTGGCGCAGTCCCCGATCAGGTGCTCGCAGTTGTCAAGCACAATGAGCATGTGTTGTGGCACCAGGGCGTCGACCAGGGTCTCGAGTGCGGGTTGACCGGTTTGGGTGGTGATCCCGAGCACCGAGCAGATCGTCGACGCCACCGCGTCGGGATCGGAGAGTGGAGCGAGTTCGACCAGCCAGACTCCGTCGCCGGACCCGTCGACCAGCTCGGCAGCCACCCGCAGGCCGAGACGAGTCTTGCCCGACCCCCCGGCCCCGGTGAGGGTGACGAGCCGCGCGGACTCGACGAGCCGGCGGACCTCGATCACCTCGCGGTCGCGTCCGATGAACGGAGCTGACTGAGCGGGCAGGTTGTTCGCCAGGGCGGGGTTGTCCAGCGAGCGCAGCGGGGGAAAGTCGACCTCCAGGCCTTCGCCGTTCAGTTGGAAAATCTGCTCAGGCCGACCCAAGTCCTTCAGGCGATGGTGGCCGAGGTCCGTCAGAGAGGCGTCTGGCGGGAGCGAGTCGCGCACCAGCGCGGCGGCAGCGGCCGACAGCACGATCTGACCCCCGTGAGCAACCGATCCAACACGGGCCGCCCGGTGTACTTCGAGACCGACCAGACCTGTTCCCATCTCCGACGCCTCACCAGAGTGGACGCCCATGCGCACGCGCACCCGCTCGCCATTTGGCCACTCGTGGGTTCCGAGCGCTCGCTGCATCTCGATCACCGCCGCCACACAGGCGCTCGGCGATGAGAACACGGCGAAGAACCCATCGCCTTGCGTGCCCATCTCCTTACCGTCGTGCGCCGCCAAGCCAGCGCGGATGAGGCGGTGGTGATCGGCCAGCACCTTGCCGTAAGTGACGTGACCGAGGCGCCCAAGCAGAACTGTCGAGCCCTCAATGTCTGTGAAGAGGAAGGTCAGTGTCTCCGTGTGCAAAGTGTAAGAGATGGACGAAGTCGCCGGGCGATGTATTCCGTCCGGCGGGACATCGCATCGGAGTCCCGACACGGGCAACAGCCTCTGTACTCACCAAGTGCTGCGGTCACTCCTTGAAGCCGCCAAAGCGGGAGTACTGTTTTGAATGTCTTGACTTTCCATCGAATTCGATGTATCGTTTTAGATATGAAAGCCTCCACCTCCAGATCGATGTCTCAGGCCCGATGACGTCAACAATCCGAGTGACTCAGAAGGGCTCAATCTCGGAGTTCTGGCAAAGAATTCGCTCTGTTGCCGCCGCAACCATGCCGTTCTCGCGCGCACCGAGCTTTCGGGAAATTTGTGATGACGACGCAGATTTGAAGCAAGCGAGACGCTTTACGCATCAATGCCCGGGCGGCTCCGACGAAGGAATCAGAAACGTGATTTCTTTGCCGCTCGGGACGCGTGACGTAAAGCGGCTTTTCCGCATGGAACGCGCACTGAGGCATGTTCCGTTTGATGTCGAAGTGGCCCGAGTTGCGCAGACCCCTTTGAAATGAGCCACTGCTAACGAGAGTCCCGATGCTCCAGAATGGAGCCAGGAGGACCGCATGAAGAAGAGGCATCACACCCCCGAACAGATCATCCGAAAGCTCGCCGAAGGC
>JBAQZL010000155.1:0-6169 GCA_049790955.1 Acidimicrobiales bacterium | reverse complement strand
GAATATCGTTGGCTGTCGCTTTGCCGAGCGTTGCCCTTCAGCGATGCCTATCTGTCGCGTCACGACACCAGAGACGATCGAGGTTTCGCCCGGTCACATTGCGGCGTGCCACCTGCTGACGAAGGTCCGCTCGTGACCGCGATTTCGACCGACGACTCGTCGAAACAGGCGGTGTTGCGCGTGCGCGACCTCGTGGTGCACTTCGCCGCGCGCCGCGAGGGGGGGCAAGGAAGAACGGTGCGGGCGGTGGACGGGGTTTCATTCGACATCGAGCGCGGGGAGATTCTGGCGCTTGTGGGTGAATCGGGCTGTGGGAAGTCGACCATCGCAACGTCGGTGATGCGCCTAATAGAACCCACGTCGGGCCAGATTCTCAGTGGCGGGGAGGATCTCGCGAAACTCAACGGCAAGGCGCTGCGTCGCGCTCGCCGCCGGATACAGATGATCTTTCAAGACCCCTTCGGCTCGCTCGACGCGCGCCAGACGGTGTATGACGCCGTCGAAGAGCCGCTCATCATCCATGACGTCGGCGCCTCGGCGTCCGAACGACGAGAGATCGTGATGAAGGCGCTGGACTTCGCCCACCTGCGCCCGCCGGAGCGCTTGGCTAACGCCTACCCGCACGAGCTCTCGGGGGGCCAGCGACAACGAGTGGCGATCGCCTCGGCCATGGTGCTCAGTCCCGAGCTGGTTATCGCCGACGAGCCTGTTTCCATGCTCGACGTCTCGGCGAGATCAGGGATACTTCGCCTGATGGTGGATCTGCGCGACCGTGTGGGCGTGTCGTACCTGTTCATCACGCACGATCTCGCGGTCGCATGGGTGGTGGCCGATCGCGTGGCGGTGGTCTACCTCGGACGCATCGTGGAGATCGGGCCCTGCGAGAGCGTCATCGGCCATCCGGCTCACCCGTACACGTCGGCGCTTCTCGCAGCGTCCAGCGACGACAGCGACAGCGCGAGTGGTGGCGAAGACGTCGAAGTCCTGGCGGGCGAAACCCCGTCGGCGATCAACGTTCCCTCGGGGTGTCGATTCCACCCGCGCTGCCCACGATTTCGTGAGCTCGGCGAACCGGAGATCTGCACCACTAGCGATCCGAGCCTTCGGGTGGTGGGCCAAGCGCTGGGGGGTGTGCGCGAGTGCGCGTGTCATTTTGCGAGAGGAGCGACGTGACGGTGGTGACAAGCGGGGAGGTCGTAGATCTCATCAGCGACCTGGTGGCGATCGATTCGGTCACGCCATGGCTGGTGGAAGGTGGAGCGGGCGAAGCTGGGATCGTCGAATTCGTGCGGAGCTGGCTCGAAGGCCTGCCCATTGAGATCGACGTCCACGTAATTGAACCGGGCCGCTTCAACGTCGTCGCAACCCTTCGAGGCAGTGGTGGCGGAGCCTCGCTCTGCGTGAACGCGCACGCCGACACGGTGGGGTACGCGGGTTGGCCAGAGACCGCCCTCACGGCGCGCCTCGAGGGTGACCGGCTCTACGGCCTTGGCGCCGCCGATGACAAGGCGGGCTGTGCAATCGGGCTCTGTGTCCTGCGCCACTTCGCGACGGTCGGTCCGCGACTTCGCGGAGATCTGGTCGTCGCGCTCGTGGCCGACGAGGAGGGAATCTCCATTGGCAGCGAGCACCTGGTAGCTCGCCTGAGAACCGACATGTGCGTGGTCATCGAGCCTGACGGCCTGCCTCGAGTGGTGGTGGAGCACCAGGGCTTTGGCTGGATCGACGTGGTCGCCTACGGCAGGGCCGCCCATGGTTCGGTGCCCGATGAAGGGGTGGACGCCATTGTCGGCCTCTCGCAAATCGTGAGTCACCTCCATCGGCTCGACCAGAGTGCCTACGCCGCCACATCGACCTCGCGCAACGGCCGCACCGTGTTTCACACTGGCACGATACGAGGTGGCACGGACTACGCCACCTATCCGAGCGAGGCGACGCTCGGCATAGAGATCGGCACGCAACCGAACGAGACATTGGATGATCGCGTAAAGGAGATCACGGACATCATCGCCACCGTTGGTGAAGGGCTCCCGGGGCTGAGCGCTGAAGTCGTCGTTCGGGTTGAGCGCGAACCGTTTCGAGCGAACGGCCACGAGATGCTTCTTGCCGCGCTGCGCCGCGGCGTTCGACGACACCTCGGCAAAGAACTCGACGAGGCTGGCCTTAACGCCTGGACGGACGCGGCGCTCATGCAGAGCGCGGGCATCGCCACGGTCATGATGGGTCCGCTCGGCGGGAACCTGCACTGTCCCAACGAGTGGGTCTCGGTGGCAGAGGCCGTATCAACGGTTGACATTCTTGTTGAGGCGATCGAGGAGCTGCTGAGCTAGTGGGAAAGCGCGACGGTGCGAGTCGTCTACAACCAGACGTGTCGCCGTGGATCGAAGATCGCCTGAACACCCTCGCGCGCGAGGTGCTCGAATCCTTTCCTGTGGCCGGGGGCGTCGTTACGATATCGACGCGTGATGGCGTGTTCGCCGAAACGTGCTTTGGCTACGCCGACATCGAAAGGTCGATTCCTACCTCGCCTGAGCGCCTGTACGAAATCGGGTCGATCAGTAAGGTCTTCGCGGGTATCGTGATCGCCCAGCTCGCGCACGAGGGGAGCTGTCGACTCGATGAGCCGATTGGCGACATTCTCCCTTGGACGGCTGGCACGATCGTGCGGGCTGACGCGACTGTGCGCGACCTCTTGAATCACACCTCGGGCGCGGTAGTCGGCGCCGATGCGATGACCGACGACCCTGGAGAGATTTGGAACGCTCGAGCAGCGCGGCCCTCGATCGTCACGCCACCGCGCTTTCACTACTCGAATCTCGGCTATCAGATCTTGGGCGAGGTTGTGCTTTCTCAGACGGGCACACGAATGGTGGAACAGGAGCGACGACGAGTGCTTGGTCCCTTGTCGATGCTCGACGCAGTCACCGAAGTGACCCATGGCGTTCGCTCGAAGATGGCGGTGGGCTATTGGCCAGAGCGCACCGATCAGCCGTGGGCGCCGGGGGATCCGCTCAGCGTGGCGCCGTGGTTCGAGACCGACTCAGTCGCCGGCAACATTGCGGCGAACGCCGCGGACATGGTCCGACTGACGGGGGCGCTGCTCGGAGCCTCGAGCGGTGAACCCCTGGTCGACGAGACAGGCGCGACCGCACTGACGCTCGAATCCTTCGAGCTGATCACCTCGACCCTCGCCCCTCAAGGAGAGCCCTTCGACTCCCATCCCGGTTTGCTCGAAGTGACCGAGAGCCGCTACGGCGTGGGCATCAACGTCGCGCGCATTGGCGACAGCTTCTGTGTCACGCACGGCGGTGGGATGGTCGGCTACTCGACGTTCATGCTCGTTGATTGCACGTTGGGCTTCGCCGTGACGGCGCTGACCTCTGCCAACGGCGACTGCCACGGAGCCCAGCTGCTGGCGCGGGCCGCCCACAGCGAACTGTCGCGACGGCTGAGTGGTGAGGAAAGTCCCGCGATCGTCTCGTTGCGCTCGATCGTGGCGCCGAACGGCAAGGACGGCCTTCCCTTCAGTCATGAGCACCTCGGGCGATTCACCTCCGAACGAGACGGTACGGTGATGGAGGTTCTCGCGGGCGGGCACGGTTCGCCCGTGACGATCAGGCTCAGCGATGGCGCGGGCCGCCTGTATCGATTGGCGTCCGGCCGATTCGTCTCGGACCATCCCAAGCTGCGGCGTTTCTTACTCGACGCCGTCGTTGACCCAGACGGAACGGCGTGGATCTACGGCGACGTCGTGTTCTCGAAGGCGTCGATGCCCCGGCGCGCCGAGGGTTTGGGTAGCCCGCTGGTGGGTCGCTATCGATCGTTCTCGCCGTGGTATCCAGAGTTTCGAATCATCGAACGCCACGGAGTCCTGTTTCTGGTCGCGGGCGGCGGAACCGAGGCCCCTGACGCCGACGAGGAGCTCGTCGAGTTGTCGTCCGACTGCTTTCGAATTGGCGGTGAGGATTGGCTGCCCGAACGGCTCTACGTAGGTCCCGTGCAAGGCGGTCGCGTCGTCGCCGTCAATCGTGACGGGTGCCTCTACGCGCGCGCAGCCGGTGACTGATCCCGCCGCGATGGGTTCGGGGGAGCAGCCCAGTCTTCGCTGCCACGATGAGCCAACATCGGTGATTCAGAAGAATGTCACCACGGCATCAACGACTACGCACTCGTCGTCGATTATCGGCAGGAGCTTGAACTTGTCGAAGGCGGTACAGGGATGTGAGAGTCCCAGCGAGACGATGTCGGACGGAAGAAGCCGAAGGTCCGGGGGGAACGTTCGGTACGAGTGCTGATCCATCATCTTGCGCATCGTGACTCGCCCCCGTAGATCAATCGGGCCCGTGCCGTCGAGGCCAAAGGCGGCCAGAGGCGTGGGCAGCCCGGCGTCGAAAGGAAGGTCGCGTTTTCCCGCGCCGATGATGGCGAGTCCCGGCTCGGGTTGGGACAGGACGACGGCCTAGCTTTCGAGGGGGTTCAACAGTCGGGGGCCTCTCCTTGGTCGCGCCGCCCATCGAAGGGCGACACCTCGTGATATTCCCCGAGATCGTGCGTGAGATAACAGTCGCTTCGCAGCACGAGTCGGGCCAGCTCGAGCGCGTGCTCGACATCGCGCACGCCGCCACGGCCATTGGTCGGGCCAATCTCGATCAGGACGGGGAGCGTCCTCGATCTAAGTACGCCCTCAAGTGTGGCCTCGATCATGGCGATTGTGATCGCGCTGTCGACGAGGGTAATGAATTCGAAGGTTTCGTCTGCCTCCATCTCGCCCGCGATCCACCTGACCGGCGAGGGCTCGGCGATCTCATTAGCCAGCACGATGCGCGAGAACCCGTACTGTCGGAGCCCCGCTACTTCGGTGGGGTGGCGGCACAAAGTCCCCACGCATCGGCGGCAATCTGGCGGCGCATGAGCTGGGGAGCCATGGAGGTCTTGGCGTGGGGAGCGAGCAGCACGCCTCGACCCGCGCAGTACTCGGCCATTTCCGCGACGTTGTTCGTCAGCGCGCTCTCGCGAAGCGTGGTCACCGGTAGGGCGAGATCTCCTCGAGCGACGTTCCAGCCTTGACGACCAACGTCTCGAAGGCGAGCGACGCCCCGAGCGGCACGCCCTTGAAGTGATGATCAATGCGGAGATCGCCGAGCCGTTCGAGCGGCGTCGTCGGCGTCGTCACGTATCGCGACGCGCTGGCGATTTGGTGTGAGTGACCATCACAAATCGGGCCGGGTTCCGCGCACCCTCCCGACCTCGCGTGATCCGGGACTTGAACGACAACGCTTCAACGCTTCTCAACTTCTTGGAATCCTCTCTTCTGGTCGCCGCGGACTGCTGCTCCTCGCATTGCGAGTGATGTGCTAAAGTCATTATGTCATTATGTTGAATTAAGAGGAGCCATGACGACCCAGTATCTTCACCCAGAGCGATATAAGAAGTCGTCAGACCTATATATCCGGGCTCTCGAAGTCATCCCGGGTGGAGTGAACAGTACGGCTCGCGCCGCCTTCTCAGGGTGGGATCCTCACCCCGTATTCGCTGATCACGGTAGTGGCTCAAGAGTCGTTGACGTTGACGGGAACGAGTACATCGATTACTTGCTGGGCCTGGGCCCGATGTTGCTTGGCCACCGGCCCCCCAGCGTGACCGCCGCCGTCGTCGACCGGGTTCGTTCGGCCGGAACGGTGTTCGCCATGCCAACCTCGCTCGAGATCGACCTCGCGCAGGCCATCGTCAACGCGGTGCCGAGTGTGGAGACCGTGCGAGTCGTGAACACTGGTACCGAAGGCGTTCTCTACAGTCTTCGCTTGGCGCGAACCTTCACCGGGCGGCGCAAGGTGCTGCGCTTCGAGGGCCAGTACCACGGTTTCTCTGACGGCATCTACTGGTCCAAGCACCCAGAGCTTTCCATGGCCGGTGACGATAGGCATCCACTCGCCGTTGCTCAGGGTCCAGGCGTACCACCCGAAATGAGCGAGTCGCTCATCATCGCTCAATGGAACGACCTTTCGATGATCGAAGAGATCTTTGCAGAGCACGGTGGCGAGATCGCCGCAGTCATCACCGAACCCATCATGTGCAACACGGGTTGCATCCTGCCGGAGCCAGGGTATCTTGACGGCTTACGCGAGATCACCCGCCGATACGGAGCGCTGCTCATCTTTGACGAGGTCAT
>JBAQZL010000154.1:0-2051 GCA_049790955.1 Acidimicrobiales bacterium | reverse complement strand
ACGCTCGGCGACAACGTCGCCGTCGTGGCCGCGGCCTTGGCGCTCCACCACATGGGTCTCGATCCGTCGCGCATCTCATCGGTGCGGGTGCATCAAAACGCCCACTTCGCCTCGTACCCCGGCACCTCGTTTCGCGGACCCTACGTGCGACCGGCCCAGGCGGTGGCGAGCACGGCGTACGCGGTCGCCTCGACACTCCTTTACGGGCGCCTCGAGTACGGCCGCTACGCCACGCACCTTGACGACGCTGCGACCATGTCGCTGATCGAGCGGCTCACGGTCGTCCCGCAGAAGGCGTACTCGTACATCGACGGCCTCGTTGAAGTCACGCTCGACGACGGAAGCGTTCGGCGTCAGGCCGCGAGGGACCTCGATCAGACCATATTCTTTCGCGACAAGGAAAGCGCAGGAGCCGCGTTCTCCGCGCTGCTGCGCGAAACGGGCTATGACGCCTCGCTGGCCGAATCGATATCGTCGTGCGTCTTCGGCGCGACGGGCGCCACGCCCGTCGGGACCGTCGTAGAAAGTCTGGGAAATGCCGGATGAGCAACAACAACGTCAACGAATGGGGGAGCTATGAGAATGCCGCGGCGTCTCTACATACAGAACCACGGAAACATGCACTGCGATCTGGGCTGGCTCGTGGCACAGGCGGGCGTGACACTCGCCAATCGAGATCAGAAGGAAACTCTGGCGCGGCAGTGGGTCGAGTGCCCGACGCACACGGTCCTCATTGACCACCCCGATGGATGGATACTTTGGGACACCACGTGCCCTCGCGACTGGGAGACGCACTGGGCAGGAGCGGGGTCGAGCGAACTGTTCCCCTACGACGACGTCCAAGAAGGTCAATACTTCGACGAGTCGCTCAACGCCATGGGCATCGGTGTCGAGGACATCAAGTACGTGATCCAGTCGCATCTCCACGCAGACCACTCGGGCAACGTCAAGCACTTCAAGAACACCGACGCCACATTGATTTGCACCAAGAAGGAGCTCGACGGGGCGATGGGCTTCGACGGCCCCCACCAGGGCGTGCACATCAAGTCCGACTACGCGGACCTGAAGTGGGAGACCGCCGAGACTGACCAGGAGATCGTTGACGGTGTGACGTTGATCCAATCCCCCGGCCACACCTGGGGCACCTGCTCCTTGAGGGTCGATCTGCCCGATAGCGGGACCATGGTGTTCACGTCGGACGCGGTCTACATGACGACTTCCTTCGGTCCCCCGACTGTCGGTTCCCCCGTCGTCCACGACAGTCTGGCGTGGCTTTCGTCAGTTGAGAACCTCCGGCGAATTCAACAGAGTACGGATGCGACGATGATCTTCGGCCACGACGCCCGGCAGATGAAGACGCTTCGCTTCGGCCCGCACGACTACTACTCGTAATCGCCAGCCCACCCGCCTCACTCGTCGAGCGCGTCGCGCGTCACCTTCGTGAAGTGGCGAACGCCTGACGCGTTTGGACCCGAGTAGTAGCCCCGGTGGCTGACGGTGAACCCGCTCGTACGCTGAAGATTCACGAGCATCTCGGCGTAGCAGAGCAATGTGCCATAGGCGTCCAGCACGGGAACCCCAGCGAGCGATGTCACGCCGCGTCGCATGAGTGCGGTATTGAGCACCCCTTCGGCCGGGATGATCAGATCGGCACCCATGTCGACGGCCCGGCGCGCCACCGCTTCGACGCGTTCGACGAGGCCGCCACCTCCAGCGTGAAGACTCTCGAGATCGTCTTCGGTGACCGGCGGGCTCATGGGCAGCGTCGCCGCGACTCGTCCGGTGGCGCCGTAGCGCGTCACCAGCTCCTCGAGCACATAGACCTGCTCCGGCCCCAGTCCAATGAGCCCGTAACGTCCCCCCATCGCGGAAGCGACGAGGAGCGAGGTCTCACACAGGCTCACGACAGGGATGGCCACGAGACTTCGCGCCTCGCGCAACCCCGGATCAAAAAAACAGCTGATCGCGACGGCGTCGTAGCCCTCACCCTCGGCGGTGAGCGCATTCTGCACGATCTGGACCGAGATCATCCGGTCAACCCACGGATACAC
>JBAQZL010000153.1:0-1799 GCA_049790955.1 Acidimicrobiales bacterium | reverse complement strand
GCCGATTTGATCAAAGGCAAGATCGGCTGACGCGAAACTAACGCCGGTTCCGATCACGATGACAAACTGGGATGGTGAGCGGGTACGCGCCGGCAGATTGGCATGAGTTCTTCGTCGCCTCTGTAGGGGCTTCGGCGGCTCTTCTCGGACTTCTCTTCGTAACTATCTCAATCAACCTCGAGCAGATCCTTAAGCACCGCCACTTGCCGGGAAGGGCGGCGGGGACACTCGGGACGTTGCTGAGCGTCTTGGTGGTGTGCAGTTTCGGCCTGGCGCCCGGTCAGTCCAATCGAACCCTCGGCGTGGAGATCCTGGCGGCCGGTGTCCTCGTTGCGACTCAGGCCTTCTGGGTTTCACTGGGGAAGCGAAGTCAGGGAGATCCCCTCAGCTGGACGCTCGGGAACCTTCCAATTCTCCTCTTGCCCGCACTTGCCTTCGTGGGAGGAGGTTGCAGCCTGATTGCCGGCTCAGGTGGTGGGTTGTACTGGATCCTTGCCGGCACCGTGCTGACCTTCCTTGCGGCCTCGATCAATGCGTGGGTATTTCTCGTCGAAATCCTTCGTTGACGTCGAATTGGCCGTCGTGCCTACGACATCCACCGCGGGCCAACGGTGGCAAACGGCCGAGTCCGGCACGCCGACTAGATCCGGAGACCGAGACTCTTCTGGAGGCGGCGTCCGGATTCGAACCGGAGTACGGGGCTTTGCAGGCCCCTGAGTAGGGTACCTGACTGTGCCACAATGTGCCAGAATCCTTTCATTTACAGGTGTTTCACTCATTTCGCGGCGCCTCGTTAGCCTCTAGAAAATCGGATTAATCACGCTTTACTGTGGTATTCACTGTGGTAACCGTTCAATCCATAAACACCGAATTGTCAAGTTTGCGTAGCGTTTTCCTGACATTGATGCTATTCTTGTATTCATGAGTGAAGCGTCTCTCGCGTCCAAAGTGCGGAATCGGATCCTCACCTCAGGTGACCGATTTTGGAGCCCTGCCGACTTTGATGGCTCTCCAGCTGCCGTAGTCCAAACTCTCTCTCGAATGGTTCGTGCCGGAGAAATTCGCCGCATGCGCCGTGGCCTCTACTGGCATGGCGCACAAACCCGTCTGGGAATGGCCCCTCCCCCTTCATCACTTTTTGCTAATGAGATCATTGACGGAACCGGTATCGGACCCGCTGGATGGAGCGCAGCGCTCGAACTGGGACTTTCAACTCAAGTGCCGCGCCGTGACACCTTCGCTATCCCAGTTCGTTCACCCCGTGTTCCAGGATCCATCCGCCTCGTCAGCCGTGCGGCAAGCTACAAACGCCGCGATGAGAACCTCAGACCTGGTGAAGTCGCGCTACTCGAAGTGCTGCGCGAATGGAACGCATTGGTTGAGATTTCGGATGATGACGCGTTGAGAAAGATCGCTAATTTCATCGCAACGGGTGCACTTCGGCCTGAAAAACTTGCACGGGCGGCGGATACCGAACCTTCTCGCGTCCGAGAGCGCCTGCGTTGGCTCTTCGATGAACTTGGTCGTTCAGAACTAACTAAGGCCATTCGCCCGGCGAGACGCTACGCACCTCGCATTCGTCTCGCCGCATAATGGACCTGGTCTTTCGCAACACTTCAGAGTTCAAGCCGACCGTCGAAGCAGCCGCAGAGCGCCTCAACATAAGTGCCACCGCCATTGAGAAGGATTACTGGGTAAGTGAAGTACTCCGAGTCCTAGCGGTCAAACATTGCGGAAGTTTCGTTTTCAAAGGTGGCACGAGTCTTTCGAAGGGGTTTCGAATTGTCGAGCGTTTCTCC
>JBAQZL010000152.1:0-14681 GCA_049790955.1 Acidimicrobiales bacterium | reverse complement strand
ACGCTCTAGCGGCGCTGAAACCGAACTCCGCCAAGCGCGGCGGCGATACCGACGATCACGGCACTCACGAGGAATGGCGTGTGCGACTTCGAACGACTGAGCGCCGTCACAGGGTGGCTGAACGTGAGAATCGGCCACTGTCGTTCGTGGGCGATGCGCGCCAGCACTCGATCGGGATTGACGGCGTAAGGGTGCCCGACGATCTCCAGCATCGCCACGTCGGTTTCGGAGTCTGAGTAGGCGGAGGACTCGGCCAGGTCGATTCCTCGTTCGCGCGCCAGCTCGCTGATCGCGAAAGCTTTATTGGCACCTTGCGCGAAGAACTCCATCTCACCGGTGAACTTGCCATTCTCATCAATGGTCGCGCGTGATGACAGCGCACCGGTAATGCCGAGAAGTTCCGCGAAGGGTTCGACGATCTCCGCGGGCGCGCTCGAGACTAAGTAGACCTCTTCGCCTTGGGCCAGGTGGTGGTCGACCAGCTCCAGCGCCTCGGCGTACAAGAGCGGCTCGATGACTTCGCTGATCGTCTCTTTGACGAGCTGGCGCACCTCATCGCGGTCCCATCCTTGAGTGATCTTCAATACCGAGGAGCGCACCTTTTGGAGGCGCTTTTCGTCGGCGCCAAAGCGCTGGAACCAGAGTTGACTGATCCCGGCGCGGATGAGAGTGCGCCGATGCAAGAGTCCGTGGGCGTGCAGTTCTGGACCCAGCGCGACGAGAGATGATTTCGCGATGACCGTCTTATCGAGGTCAAAGAAGGCCGCACGCACGTTGCCATGCTAGGGGCGATGCCCTGATAATTACGGTGGGCTCAGGCGATGAACGCGGTGGTGCAGTCCTGGGTGGCGTCGGTGCGCGCCATGAGAACGACGTGGTCACCCTCGAGAAAGTGCATCGACGACGACGGTACGAGAGGTTGGTCGTTTCGCACGACCGCCACCACTCGCAGCGCGTCGGGCAGACGGAGCTCGTCGAGCGTGAGGTTCTGTACAACGGCCGGCGAGTTGGCGTCCAGGGTGACTTCAATGAGTCGCATCTTGCCCTGAGCGAGGGTCATGAGTTCGATGATCGAGCCGACTTCGACCGCCTCATCGACCAGTGACGTGATGAGCGCCGGTGTCGACACCGAGACGTCCACACCCCACGTCTCGTTGAACAGCCACTCGTTTCGCGCGTTGTTGATGCGACTGATCACCCGGGGCACACCGAACTCCTGCTTGGAGAGCCAGCTGATCACGAGGTTGTCTTCGTCGTCGCCGGTCGCGGCGATCATGACGTCGGCGCTGCGAACGTCAGCCGAGGCGAGGCTCGAGTACTCACAGGCGTCGGCGTGAAGGACCGAGACCCCGGGAAGCATCGACTTCAATTTTTCGGCGCGCTCTCCGACCTGTTCCATGAGCGTCACGTCGTGATGACGATCGATGAGGTCGAGAGCGATCGAGGTGCCAACCGATCCGCCGCCGGCGATGACGACCTTCACGACACTCCGCCTTCGAGCAGATCGTGCAGAGCGCGAAGTCCGTCGTGGGTGACGAGAAACTCCAAGATGTCGTCTTCTTGCGCGAAGAGACCTTCGATGTTGACGCGGCCAATTCCGGCGCGAATGAGTCCGACGAGGCGAACGGAGTCACCCACGTGAAAGTTAGAGACGGGTTTGCCAGCCAGCGTGTCGGGCACGATGCGCTCGACGAGATGCATGGTGTTGGCCGTGTCGCTCCACTCGATGGAATTGTCGGAGGGGAGCATCCAGCGCTTCACCTGCTGGGTCGTCCAGAGTGAGGTGGCGACCGTCGGGATGCCGAGCTTCATATAAATGTCGGCGCGCGCCGGGTCGTAGATCCGTGCCACCACGTTCTTTATGTTGTAATGATCGCGCGCAATGCGCGCGCAGAGAATGTTCGTGTTGTCCCCGCTCGTCACGGCCGCGAGGGCGTCGGCGGTCGTGGCCTCGGCCTGAAAGAGTGTGTCACGGTCGAATCCTGAGCCCACGATCGTACGCCCGTGGAAGTGGGTTAAACGCCTTAGATTGTCGCGGTTCTTGTCGACTACGACGACCGAGTGGCCTTCGTCGGAGAGTTCCATGGCCAGTTCTGAGCCAACTCGGCCACAACCGACCACGATGATATGCACGGTCTCATCTGACCACATCGCGGGATTTTTCTGCAACTTTGCGCGAAGTTCTCAGATTTCTCGATCGGCGCAGCAGTAGGCGCACAAAGTAACTGACTTAGTATCGACACCGTGCCAGATGAGGAAAAGCCAGTGTCACGGCGCGCGCCACTACTTACATCGCACGCAAATCTGGCCAAGTTCTATCCCGAAACCTGGAACTATCGCTTAAAGCGCGTCTTGCTCGGAAAACCGCTCGTGAGCGAGCAGTTGAGCGGCGAGCGACTCTCTCGACCCATTGCGCTTGGCGTCTTGGCACCGGACTGTATTTCGTCCTCCGCGTACGGTACCGAAGAGATTTTGACCCAGATGACGCCGGCCATCGGGATTGCCGCGTTCGCGCTCGTGGTCCCGATCATGTTCGTCATCATCGGGGTGCTGTTCTTCGTCACGACGTCGTACCTCGACGTGATCAAGTACTACACGACGGCCGGTGGGTCCTACGTCGTGGCGCGCGACAACTTCGGTCCGAAGATCGCCCAGATCGCGGCGGTCGCGTTGTTGATCGATTACACCGTCACCGTCGCCGTCCAGTGCTCGGCCGGGACGGCCGCGTTGACGACCGCGTTTCCGGTACTGGCCAAGGATTTTCCATTGGTCGGTAACGGCACCTTGCTGATGACGGTCATCGTGGTGTTGATCTTGATTTTCGGGAACCTGCGCGGGATCCGAGAAGCCGGCAGTTACTTCGCGATTCCGACGTACTTCTACGTGGTGATGCTGTCGGTGACAATACTTATCGGTTACTACAAGGAGATCGCCGGGACGCTGCACATGATCCCCCAGCCCGCGACCAAGCTTCTGGTCCACGGGCATCTCGGGACCGGAGGCCACGGACTGCTCATGGGGCTCGCGTTCTTAACGTTGCTGCGGGCGTACGCGAACGGCGGCTCGTCGCTGACCGGTCTCGAAGCCATCAGCAACGGGGTGGGCAGCTTTCGCCGACCGGAGTCACCCAACGCGCGCAGCACCCTTGTGGTCATGTCCTCGGTGCTGGCGTTTCTTCTCCTCGGCACGACTCTTCTCGCGCACTGGACGCACGCCTTTCCCTACGCCGCGGGTACTCCCACCGTGGTGGGCCAGGAGGTCTCGGACGTCTTTGGCGCGCACGGTTTCGGTCACGTCATCTTCTTCGTTGTGCAGATCGCGACCGTTCTCATCCTCTACACCGGGGGTAACACATCGTTCAACGGCTTCCCCTTCCTCGCGAACTACGTGGCGGGCGACCGATATTTGCCGCGTCAGCTCACCAAGCGCGGCCACCGACTGGCTTTCTCCAACGGCATCTTGGTCCTCGGCGTTGTCTCGCTGATCTTGATCATCGCTTTCAACGCATCGGTGGATGCTCTTATCTCGCTCTACGCGATCGGCGTCTTTACCGGCTTCACGTTGGCCGGCGCGGGTATGGTCGCTCGACATCTGCGGGTGAAGGAACCCCACTGGCGTCGGGGTGTCGCCATCAACGCGACGTCGGCCATCGTGACGTCACTGGTCGTGATCATCTTCATCATCGCCAAGTTCACCGAAGGCGCCTGGATCATTGTGGTCGTGGGGCCGATCATGTACTACGGACTGATTCGCTTCCATCGCCAGTACGTGCGTGAGGAGAGGGCCTTCGAGGCCAACAGCGCCCGGGCCGGCATGAAGATCCGCATGAATCGGGTCATTGTCTTCGTCGACAACTATGACCTGCCGACCGAGCGGGCGTTGCTGTATTGCAACTCGTTCAGTCCCTTCTCGGTGCGCGCGGTGCACTTCGATGTCGACAACTTGGTGACGAAGCGCCTGGAGGCCAGCTGGGGCCGACCCAATACGGCATCGGCCAGTATCAGTCTCGAGATCTTTGAGTGCGAGGACCGCCGCATCGATCGCGCCGCGCTCGAGGTTGTGGCCGACGCCGTGCGCGATCCCGACGTTTTCTGCATGGTGATCTTGCCGCGACGCGGCTTTGTCTCGCGATTGCAGCGACTGTTGCACGACCGAACGGCCGACGAGATTGCGAACGCCGTGATGCACGTGCCACGAACCGCGGCGACGATCATTCCGTATCGCGCGCTTCGTCGCCTCACACAGGGTCAACTCACCGAAGAGCCCCAGAGCGACGAGGTCACGCGTGGAGGACTGCGCGAGGCGTCGAACCTGGCTGCCGACGTGCAGCTGGCGGCGCGCTCGGGCGACGCGCTGCCGATCGGTGCGCTGGTCGAGCGCGAGTTCGTGGAGATTGCCGGACGCGTACGTTCGATGGCGATCGGGAACGAGAGCGGCGCGCACGAACTGCGCTGCGTCATCACTGACCACACGGGATCGATCACCTTGGTCTTCCAAGGGCGCACGAACGTGCCCGGCATCGAACGCGGAACCAGGTTGTTGGTCAAGGGGACCGTGACGTCGCTGCGACGAGAAGCGGTGATTCTAAATCCGCAGTACGAAATTGTTGCCGCACCCCAAGGCGCGAATTAAATATTCTTCGCGCGCTGATTTCGTTGTCGTGCACTCGTGAATGCTCCGACCATTGGGGTTCAGTCGCAGTGAATGACCCGGTGAGAGTCCAATACGTGTCTAACTTGTGTAGCGGCAGCCCTAGGTGGCGATAGTGTGTCACGCCGTGAGATACCTGAGAGGTGGTGAGCATGGCTAGAGCACTCGTTATCGTCGAGTCTGTTGCCAAGGCAACGCGCATTCAGGGCATGCTCGGTTCGGACTACATCGTCAAACCATCGATCGGTCACATACGTGATCTGCCCCAAAGCGCGGCGGACATTCCCGCCTCGGTGAAGGGCGAGAAGTGGGCGCGTCTCGGCATCAACGTCGACGATCACTTCAAGCCGGTCTACGTCGTTTCGAGTGACCGCAAGAAAATCGTCTCGGAATTGAAGGCCGCGCTGAAGGAAGTTGACGAGCTCTACCTCGCCACCGACGAAGACCGCGAGGGCGAGGCGATTGCCTGGCACCTCCAAGAAGTGCTCAATCCGAAGATCCCGGTAAAGCGGATGGTCTTTCACGAGATCACCCCGGCGGCGATCGCGAAGGCCGTGAGTGAAACCCGCGACCTCGACCTTCGCCTGGTCGACGCGCAAGAGGGTCGTCGTTTCCTCGACCGCCTCGTCGGGTACGAGGTGTCGCCGGTACTCTGGCGCGCCGTCGATAAGGCGCGCTCGGCCGGCCGGGTCCAGTCCGTGGCGATTCGCCTGGTCTGCGAGCGTGAACGCGAGCGCATGGCTTTTCGCTCGGCAACCTGGTTCGACGTGACAGCGACCATGAGCGCCGAGGCAACCTTCGAGGCGACGCTCGACAGCGTGAACGGAGCGAATCTCGCGACGGGCAAAAACTTCGACGCGCTGGGCAAACTCGAATCGAAAGGGACGCTCGAAGTCTTGAGCGAGCCGACGGCCCGCTCCATCGCGAGTGAACTGACCGGCTCAAACCTGCGCGTCGACGCCATTACGTCAACCCCGCGTACGCAGCGCCCGCAAGCCCCCTTCATGACGTCGTCACTGCAGATCGAGGCCAGCCGTAAGTTGCGCTTCGACCCCGAGCGCACGATGCGCGCCGCGCAGCGACTGTACGAACAGGGTTGGATCACGTACATGCGCACCGACTCGACGACGTTGTCGGACGAGGCCATCCGCGCCGCGCGGAAGCACGCGGCATCGATGTTCGGCGACGACTACGTCTCCGATCAGCCGCGCCGCTACGACCGCAAGGTGAAGAACGCCCAAGAGGCGCACGAAGCGATTCGACCGGCCGGTGAGTCGTTTCGCTCGCTCGACGAAGCGCAAAGCCAACTCGGTGGCGACGAGCGCGCGCTGTACGACTTGATCTGGAAGCGCACGATCGCCTCGCAGATGGTGGACGCTCGACTCACCCAAGATCGGGTGCGACTGTCGGGCACGCTGACGAACATCGAAGGAATGAGCGGCGACGTCGCGGTCGGGCTCAGCGCGAGCGGACTGCGCATTGAGTTCGCGGGCTTTCGCCGCGCGTACGTCGAGGGCACCGACGATCCCGAAGCAGAGCTCGCGGATCAAGAGCGACTGCTTCCTGCGCTCGTCGAAGGCACCAACGTGCCCGTGGCGAAGGCCGAGGCGAAGGCGCACGACACGCAGCCGCCCGACCGCTACTCCGAAGCCACGCTGATCAAGAAACTCGAAGACCTGGGCATTGGACGTCCGTCCACGTACGCGTCTGTGATGAAGACCATCGACCGGCGCGGATACGTCTGGAAGAAGGGCAAGTCCCTCGTGCCGACGTTTCGGGCGTTCGCGGTCGTGAACCTGCTCGAGCTCTACTTCGCCGATCTCGTTGACTACCAGTTCACCGCCGCCATGGAGGATCAGCTCGACGAGATCGCCCAGGGTCGTCAAGACCTCGAACCGTGGCTGCGCAAGTTCTACTTCGGCGACGCCGACGCGACGAGTGAGTTCGCTCGCCTCGGTCTCGAGCACACCACCCACGAACAGCACGAGTTCGACTTCGCGGCCATCAACTCACTCATTCTCGGTGAGGCGCCCGACGGGGTTGCCGTGTCAGTGCGATCGGGTCGTTACGGTCCGTACCTCGTGCACGGCGACGATCGCGCGTCGATTCCCGAGGCCACGGAACCAGACTCACTAACCGTCGAACACGCGCTTGAGCTGCTCGCCGCGCCGAGCAACGACCGAGAGCTCGGCGCCGACGACGCCGGACACACCATTTATTTAAAGGCCGGTCGCTACGGCCCGTACGTGCAGGTCGGCGAGCTGACCGACCCGAAGGACAAACCGAAGACCGCCTCACTGCTCTCGATCATGTCGCCCGAGACGGTGACCCTGGACGACGCGAAGCGACTGCTATCACTGCCGCGCCTGGTCGGACAGCACCCCGAGGGCGGCGACATCCTCGCCCAGAACGGCCGCTACGGCCCCTATCTCACGTGGGAGAAGGAAACTCGTTCACTCGAAGACGAGAACCAGATCTTCAGCGTGAATCTCGAAGCGGCTCTCGTCCTGCTCGCTCAACCCAAGGCACGCGGACGCCGTGCGGCGGCCAAACCCCTCGCGGATCTTGGCGACGACCCGGTGACCAAGCGCCACGTGGTCGTGCGTAGTGGCCGCTTCGGCCTCTACGTCACCGACGGCGAGACCAACGCAACGCTACGTATTGGCGACACCCCGGAAACGATGACGCTCGATCGAGCATCGGAGCTACTCGCCGAACGACGCAACGCCGATCCTTCGACGCGCGTGCGTAAGGCCACGAAGAAGACCACGAAAGCTCCGGCCAAAACGGCGAAGAGGGCGACGAAGTCGACCAAGAAAGCAACGGGCGCGAAGAAGGCCGCGAAGGCAACCGGCGCCACCAAGCGGGCCGCTGTCGCGAAGGGCGCGGCCGCCAACGCCGCTCTCCTGCAGCCGCGACACGAGGACTCGTGACCCAGCGCGGTGTCTTCCTCGTCTTCGAGGGAATTGATGTCAGTGGCAAAAGCACCCAGGCGCGGCGTATCGCCGAGCTTCATGACGCCCTTTTCACGTTCGAGCCGGGAGATACTCCGCTCGGGGTAGATCTCCGGCATTGGCTGCTCGACGCGGGAACGCCGATGGCGGCGCAGACTGAGGCGCTCTTGATGCTGTCGGATCGTTCGCACCACGTGGCGAGCGTGATTGAGCCGGCACTCCGCGAAGGAAGATCTGTCGTGAGCGATCGCTACTACGCCTCGACGCTGGCCTACCAGGGGTACGGACGCGGTGTCGATCTCGCGTTGTTGCAGTCGGCGAGCGACCTGGCGATCGGATCGTGTCGCGCTGACGCGACGATCCTGTTGGACGTGGCCCTGGAGGTCGTCAATGAACGGCGGGCCCACGATCAAAAGGACCGCTTCGAGTCGGCGGACGCGGCGTTTCACGAACGAGTGCGCGAGGGGTATCTCGAACTGGCTGAGCGTAATGCGTGGATCGTGGTTGACGGTTCGCACAGCCCCGACGACGTGGCGCAGGTGATTGACGAACGAGTAGCTCACCTACCCTGGTGACATGACCGACGTCTTTGACCGCTTAGTGGGCCAGGACCGCGCGGTCGCCGCCCTTCGTCAGTACGCGCTCAATCCCGTTCACGCGTACCTCTTCAGTGGTCCACCCGGGGCGAGCGTGCGCGACGCTCTCTTCGCCTTCGCGGCGGCTCTGCAGTGCCCGCAACACGGCTGTGGGGTCTGTGATATCTGTCGCCTCGTACTCGACGAAGACGACGCCGACGTCTACGTGGCGGAGCGTTCGGGCGTGTCGTGGCGCATGGAGGAGATTCGCGAAGCCGAGCGCGTCGCGCGGCGTCGACCGCTGGGGCTTGGCTACCAGATCATCATCCTGGAGGACGTCGAACTGACGACGACCGGCGCCTCGCCGAGCGCGTCGGCGCTCTTGAAGTCCCTCGAGGAACCGCCGAGTCGGACAATCTTTCTTCTGAGCGCCGAAGATCTTCCCGACGCACTCGACACCATTATCTCGCGCTGCGTTGACGTGAAGCTGCGAGCCCTTGGTGAGTCCGATCTCGCGGCGATACTCGTGGCCGAAGGTGCCACTGTGGCGACGGCCACGAACGCGGCGGCGGCGGCGAACGGCAACCTGCGTCGAGCGCGGGTCCTCGTGAGAGACCCGGAACTCGCTCAGCGAGTCGAACAGTGGCGCGCCGTGCCGGGTCGATTGACGGGAAAACCATCGGACTCCTCGCGCGTGGCGAAAGAGTTGGCGGCGTCACTCGACGACGCCATGGGTCCGTTGCAACAGATGCAGCAAGAGGAACTCGAGCGTCGAGCGAGTGACGCGCGCGAGATGGGACTGCGCGTGGCCAACAAACGAGACGTGGAGGCGCAGTTCAAGCGAGAGCAGCGCCGTTTTCGTCTGGACGAGCTGCGCTTCGGGCTGAGCGCCCTCACGGGCGTCTACCGCGAACGAATGATCGACAACATTGAGGCCGGTGCCGGCGACGCTCAGAGCGAGTATCGGGTGGGCGCGTCGCTGCGCGCCATCGACGCCGTCACCGAAGCCAATGAGCGCCTTGACACCAATCTCGACGAGTCGCTTCTCTTGCACGACTTGATGTTTTCCCTCATGGATTTCTGAGTTCAGGGAGCGTAGGAAATCGATCGTGTAATGTTGCTCTCTGCGCCTGGGTAGCTCAGTCGGTAGAGCAACGCATTCGTAATGCGTAGGTCAGGAGTTCGAATCTCCTCCCAGGCTCCATTCGTGGCGCTCGGCCGCACGACCACTGCGTGGCGCGACAGGTACGTACGTTCGGTGCTACGGTCCGGAGCGATGAACTTACGGCGCATCAAGGGGGACGATCGTTGGCATCGAAGCTAGGCGAGGGCGGCACCGCAACAGAGAACTCGTCGGGCGCCGCCGCGGTGCGCCTCGAACACGTCACCAAGCAGTACAAGTCGATGGTGGCAGTCGACGACCTCTCGCTCGAGTTGGCCCCGGGAGAGTTCTTCGCGCTGCTCGGTCCCTCGGGATGCGGAAAGACCACGACTCTTCGAATGGTGGGTGGTTTCGACCAACCCACCTCCGGCAAGATCTTTCTCGGCGGTGACGACATCACGTGGACCCCGCCGTACAAGCGCGACGTCAACACGGTCTTTCAGTCGTACGCCCTCTTTCCGCACCTGAGTGTTTTTGACAATGTCGCTTTCGGTCTGCGCCGCAAGGGCACCGACAAGCGTGAGATAAGTCAGTTGGTCGAGGAACACCTCGATCTGCTCGGTCTCGGCGGATTCGGTCCTCGACCCGCGACACAACTTTCTGGTGGTCAGCAGCAACGCGTCGCACTGGCGCGCGCCCTCGTCAATCGGCCGAAGGTGCTGCTGTTGGACGAGCCCATGGGAGCGTTGGACGCCAAGATTCGTAAAACCATGCAGCTCGAGCTCAAGCGCATTCAGCGAGAAGTCGGCATTACTTTTCTCTACGTCACGCACGACCAAGACGAAGCCATGGCCCTCGGTGATCGATTGGCCGTCATGCACGGCGGTCGCTACGAGGACCTCGGTGAACCTCAGCGGGTCTACGACCAGCCCGCTACCCAGTTCGTGGCTCAGTTCCTCGGCGCCTGCAACCTCTTGGCGGTTTCGCCAGACCACGATCGGCTCTGCCTTCCCGACGGCAGCGTTATTGGCGCACGGCTGGGAGCGATGTCCTCGACGCCCAGCCTGATTCGCCAAGTCGGCGTACGGCCGGAGAAGATGCAGCTAAAGCGTGTCGAACACGTGGACGCCACTTCTTCCTCCAGCACGGTCAATCGCGTGTACGCCACCGTCGATTCGGTCGTCTACCTGGGCGCGACGTCGGAGTATGAACTCACGTCGTCGTGGGGTGGACGTCTGCACGTCGTCGCCCAAAACATCGACGACGCCGACCGGCTGCGTCCGGGGGATCGCGTCGCCGCCACCTGGATCGTCGAGCACGGCTTCGCACTGCCGGCGGATAACACCACGGCGACGCCCGTCGAAAAGCCGACGATTGAGGCGAAGGAAGCCTCAAGTGTCAACTGAGTCAGAGTCTCCTCTCGAAGCGCCGATGGATCCTGCTCTTCTGCGGGGCTTGACGCAGAGCCGATTCTCTCGACGCAACATGTTGCGATCCGCGGGCGCGGGAGCGGGCATGCTCGGGCTCTCGTCGTTATTGGCCGCCTGTGGCATCGCCGGCACCGACAGCCGTGAAGGCTCGCACAAAGTCGACTGGGCTTCGTACTGGCGCGATCAGAAGAGAACGGGCCAACTCAACTTCGCCAACTGGCCGCTCTACATCGACACCGAGCACGGAAAGTCAGAGTCGCTCGATCTCTTTACCAAGGCCTCGGGCATCAAGGTTGATTACGAGGCGGTCATCCAAGACGACGCGCCCTTCTACGCAACGATCGAACCACTTCTCGCGGCCCAAGAGTCGACGGGCTACGACATCATCGTCGTGACCAACGGCTGGTACCTCACGCAGTTGATCAACAACCAGTTCCTCGTCGAACTGGACCACTCCAAGCTGCCCAATTTCTCCAAGTACGCGAGTCCCTTGGTGAAGGACCCCAACTACGACCCTGGCAACAAGTACTCGGTCACCTGGCAGACCGGCTTCACGGGCATTGCCTACAACACCAAATTCATCAAACGTCCGATCACGAGTTTCAACGACTTGGCGGACCCGGCGTTCAAGGGTCATGTCGGCATGATGAACGACAACACCGAAGTCGGCAGCATGGCGCTACTTCGCATGGGCATCAAGCCGGAGAATTCGACGCCGAAGGACTGGCAAGAATCGACGAAGTGGCTCGAAAAGCAGCGCGAGCTAGTGCTGGGCTACTACGACCAGAGCTACATCCAATATCTGGAAAACGAAGACACCTGGATCTCTCAGGCCTGGTCGGGAGATATTTTCCAGGCAAACCTCTCTGGATATCCACATCTCAAATACGTGGTTCCTGAAGAAGGTCAGATCGCCTGGCACGACAACATGCTGATTCCGCGTCAAGCGCAGAATCCGCTCAGCGCACTCGACTGGATGAACTTCTATTACACCCCGAAGATCGCCGCCATCGTCGAAGACTGGGTCAACTATGTCTGTCCGGTCCCCAAGGCGCAGGAATACATCGCGACAGTTCTGAAGGATCCCGGGGTAGCGAACAGCCCGCTGGTCTTTCCGCCCGCGTCGATCAACAAACAGTCGTACGAGTACTACGTCTACAAGGACTACGACGAATACGAAACATGGAACGACACCTACAACCCGATTATTGAATAATGACCAACGCCACCCTCACTGAGACACAAAGTCGACGACCGAGTTGGATTCGTCGCCACAGCCCGCCGTACTGGCTGAGTTTGATCGGCGGCGGGTGGATGCTGGCCTTCTTCCTCATCCCCTTGGTGTCGGGGCTCATCGTGTCGCTCGAAACGGGCAACCCCCTGACGGGCTATCACCTGACGTGGAACTGGGCCATCTATAAGCAGCTCTTCGTTCACTCCGACATCCCGTACACCACGTTCTTTCTTCGCTCCTTGTACTACGGCGCGGCAACCACGATCATCTCAATCATCGTCGCCTATCCCATGGCCTATTACATCGCCTTCAAGGTGAAGGAACGATGGAAGAGCCCCCTTCTCTTCCTCGTCCTGCTCTCATTTTTTGTGTCGTTCGTTATTCGCACCGACATGTGGTCGTTCATCCTCTCGAACCAGGGGATTGTCATCACCGCCCTTCGCAAACTCCATCTCGTCGGAAAGAATTTCCACATTCTGGGTACGTCGAATGCGGTCATTGGTGGCGACGTGTACAACAACATGGCCTTCATGGTGCTGCCGATCTACGTGGCTCTCGAACGCATTGACGGGCGCATCCTGGAAGCCGCGCGTGACCTCTATTCCAATGGTCGCCAGGTCTTTCTCCGTGTGGTGCTGCCCCTGTCGCGCGCGGGCATATTCGCGGGCGTGCTGCTCGTGTTCATCACGACCGTCGGCGACCCCGTCGTGTCGTCACTGCTCGGTGGTGTTGGCACGTACACCATTGGTCAGGCGATTCAAGACTCGTATCTGACCAACCAACAGTTCAACGTCGCCGCCGCTCTCTCGACGGCCCTGATGGTGGTGCTCGGTCTCATCATGTTCATCTACGCCAAGGTCTTTGGCACTCAAAACATTGAGAACCTGGTCTAATGGCGTCGAACTCCAGCACCCGCGAAACTCACACGCGCAGCCCTTGGCTCAGCAGCTTTTACTGGTTGGTCATCTTCATCACGTTCGTGCCGATCATCGTGATGGTCCTCTACAGCTTCAACAACTCACCCACCAGTCGCATTACGTTCTCGTGGTACGGCTTCACAACGTACTGGTATCGCAACCTCACTCAAGTGGACGGACTCTCGCACGCTTTCGTCACCTCGCTCGAAGTGGCCGTGATTTCGTCGGTGGTGTCCGTCATCATCGGCACGCCTCTCTCCATGGCGCTCGGTCGCTACAAGTTCTGGGGCAAGGGATTCCTGAGTTCCATGGTCTTCGCTGACATTGCCGCGCCGGCCATTGTGGTCGGAGCCGCGTCACTGTCGTTCTTCCTCTCCATCAATCTCGACACAGGCCTATTGACGATCTTGATCGCGCACATCGCATTCAACGTGGCCTACGTCGTCGTCGTGGTGCGCGCCCGCCTTTCGGGTATGGATAGTTCGATCGAAGACGCGGCACGAGATCTTGGAGCAGGGCCGCTCACGACGTTCACCCGCATTACCCTGCCGCTGCTCTGGCCCGCCTTGCTGGCGGCGGGACTGCTGGCTTTTGCGATGTCGATCGACGACTACGTCATCACGAGCTTCGTTGCCGGCTCGACAGTGACGTTCCCTCTCTTCGTCTACGGTGCGGCGAAGGTTGGCCTGCCGCCTCAGGTCCTCTGCTTTGGCACCATCATCTTCTTCGTTGGTCTTCTGCTCGCTCTGGCGAACGGCGTCCTTAACCGGCGCCACCTCGCTGCTCGGGCCGCGACTGAAGACGACGCCCTTGCTGTCGTTCCGCTACGCGACCTGGTCGAAGACGAACCGGTGAGTGTTTAGCTCGCGAGCGAGTAGACAACTTCGACTTGAACGTTGATCGATTGCGAGCCCGCCTGGACGGGTACCTTGTTCGGCGTGGCGGCGGCGGCGAACTCCGAGAACGGGTAGACAATTCCGGTTGATCCGGTGTTCTCTTGGTCCACCACCTTCACGATGGAGTCCACCGTGGTGCCGCCGCCCTTGGCAATCTGAGTCGCTTCGGTGTGGGCGTTGCGAATAGCGCGCGCCCTGGCAGCGGCGAGATACTTCGACTGGTTCGAAATCGAAAACGTAATGCCACTTAGTTGGATGCCGTTGCCGACGGCTTTGGCTGCGGCGTCAATGGCCGTTCCAACCTTCGCAATGTCGTGCGACGTGACGTTGAGGTTGTCCTGCGCGGTGAAGCTAATGATCGTTCCAGCCATATTGGTGTTGTCGTAAATGTTGAGCCCCGACGTCTGCAGGTTCTTCTTGGTGATGCCGTTCTTCAGCAGCGTCGCCTCGAGAGCAGCCGTCTTCTGGTTGTTCTCCTGGAGAGCGGCGTTGGCGGTCGACGCGGTTGTCGAGACTCCGATCTGAAAGCTCACGGTGTTGGGCGTCCCGGTGACGGTGCCCGAGCCCGTGACGGTGATGGTCGCCGCGGCCGCGCTCTTGTTGCGCCCGAGGACGACGCCGGTAAAGGCAATGGCCGCGATAACTATGGCGAAGACGGGCAGGAAGATCATCCGGGTCGAGTAGCGCCGGGCGTGCTGGTCGTGGTGCGCGTGGGGGGTCTCGTTGGTGTCAAGGTGATCGCTCACGGTGTCTCCTTTGTCCACGGGCGACGTTCGCGTCGTGGCGACGAAGGTGGTCGAAGACCATTACTCGTCGTACCAAGTAACTGTCGTGGGCTGGCGAAACTTTCGGAGAACTTGGAAAATTACAAAAGGAGCTATCGGACGATCGTTGTGAAGTCGTCCGATCGCTCTTCCCAGTTG
>JBAQZL010000151.1:0-1542 GCA_049790955.1 Acidimicrobiales bacterium | reverse complement strand
CGCGCTCGCCACGTGTGCGAATGGCACCGATGACAATGGATCATCGATGCCCACCTTTTTCATCACAGTCGTCACGGCGTCATGTCCTTTAGCGCTGGCCACCACCTGCGACGTCGTAAGTCGACGCCGCAGGAGGTGGAGTGTCAACGGTCAGTCAGCCGTTGCTGCGGCACGCATCAGTTGTCACTAGGTTGCAGACGCTCCGTTATTGATCTGTGACAGATCAACCGAGATAGCACTTGGATGGAGTGGTCCGCTCGGGTCTCCACCCCCGGCACCTTGGGATTAAGAAGTTCTCGACTGTTGCGCGACGATGAGACCAACAGCGATCGTCTTTGTTTTCAAGGGCTTCGCCTCGCTCTTTGATGAACTCGTTTCGTGGTGTTGCCACTCGTCAACGCCACTCCCCGGTCGGACTTTGGCGAAGTGCGGATGTTGACCGAACCAGGCAGGGATACGCCGAGTGACGATGCTTTGTCCGCGAAGCACGATGCGCCCGTCGGCGAGGGCGTCTCGAAAGCGGGTATCACCCATCCAAATCTCGGTCAAGGTGCGGAGGTCGGCTTCGACGATCACGTCAACCTCGCGACCCGGGTCAGTGAGACAGAGATCGACTTCGTGCGCGTCGACAACAAGCCAAAAATAACGGTGGTTGGCTGACAGAGCCGCGAAGACGAATTGAATCGTGACGCGCCTGTCGCCGAGCCCGCCTGGTTGGAGATGACGCCGAACGTCCCAGAGCAGTAAACCGGGGTCTAGATCGTTGAGCGAATAGTCAGTGCGGACCCACCGTTGACCCCATTCGCCGAGGCCGAGAACGATTGGTAGTAGCTCCTGGCCGGCCTCCGTCAAGGAGTACGTGATCTCGTGGTTGTCGACGACGCGCTCGATGATCCCGGCCCGATCGAGTTCCTTCAGTCGTTTGGAAAGGAGTGTTGGCGAGCACGTGGGGACTCCACGTCGGATTTCGTTGAATCGGGTGCTGCCAACGAGCAACTCACGCAGAATCAAGAGCGTCCAGCGCTGGCAGATTAACTCGGCGGCCTTAGAGACCGGACAGAACTGGCCATACCCGTCCACAGATCTCGACACTATCGCTGCGCTCCACTATTTGTACTTTCAGGGTAAGCATCGTCGTAGGACAATGGCCCGATTGACGTCCGTGCTGCTCGCTCTGTTCAGGTTTCGTGGCGGTTGCAAGTTCGCGGCATCAGCGTGGTGATCGCAACCGTTCAGCCCGCCCTATCGAGATTCAGGACAACAAGGCCCAGTGAGTTACCAAGAGGAGGAGAAGCGTTATGAATGGTATGAAGGATTCCGCGGACGACGAGCTCAAGGCACGGCACCGTGCGATGTGGTCGATGGGGGACTACCCGGCAGTGGCGAGCGAGGTAATACCCGACCTCGGATCCATTTTGGTAGACGCCTGTGGTGTGCGAAAGGGTGACAAAGTGCTTGACGTGGCGTGCGGATCGGGTAACGCCGCCATTCCGGCCGGTCTTCGAGGCGCGCGGGTCACCGCGTGTGATCTGACTCCGACCT
>JBAQZL010000150.1:0-12297 GCA_049790955.1 Acidimicrobiales bacterium | reverse complement strand
CGAGCGCGCGCTCGCGAATGCTGTCAAAGCTCACACCGCTGTCGATGTCTTGACCCACGTTGACTAATACGCACACCACTTCAACGCCCCACTCTTGGATCATCCAGCGAACAGCCACTGAAGTGTCGAGTCCCCCGCTGTACGCCAGCACGACTCGCTTGGTCATGACTATCCCTTCACTTGACGTTCAATGAGATCGCTGATTCCCGCCAGCGTTCGAAACTCAAAAGCCAGCTTCGCTCCCCCGTGGACCTCGCCGGCGATCACGAGAATGGTGTCGTCGCCGGCGACCGAGCCGAGCACGCCGCTCAGGGCGCTGCGATCCAGCGCGGACGCCACCACGTGCGCGCAGCCCGGCGGTGTGCGGACCACGACCAGATTGGCCGAGCTCTCCACCGACACCACCCACTCGCCCATCATGCGACGAAGATGATCGAGTGGCGCGGGCGCGAGCTTCGGTGAGGCGGCGAGAACAATACGTCGCGCGCCGTGCTCGTCGCGGACCTTGACCGTGCCGAGTTCTTGTAAGTCGCGCGTGACGGTCGCCTGGGTCGCGGCGATGCCCTCCTCGCGCAGGCGGGCCACGATCTGGGCCGCCGTCGAGATCACATCGTGATCGATCAGCTCGCTGATCCGATGTTGACGTTGGGTCTTGGTCATACTTCTCCTTTTATCCAGCGAAGTACGCCCATCATCGACGAGCGCCGGTGAAACACTTGGCGCCACACACGTGACTGCGCTCCGTCGAGTACTTCGTTTGAGATTTCGTCGCCGCGATGCGCGGGCAAACAGTGCAACAGAATCGCTTCGGGTTTGGCGAGCGACATGAGAGCTTCGTTGACTTGAAACTGCGCGAGGTCAAGGCGGCGACGCGCGGTCTCGTCTTCGAGCCCCATGGAGACCCAGGCGTCGGTGTAGACCACGTCGGCGTTCTTCACCGCGTCGCGGGCATCGTCAACTTGGCGAAGGGTTCCCGGTCCCGGAACGCGCGTTGGATCTTCGCTGGACACCTTCGCCAGTTGGTACGCCTCGGGCGCGCCCACGGTGACGTTGACGCCAAGGCGCAACAGAGCGACCGCGAGTGAGCGCGTCACGTTCGTCGCGTCCCCTACGTAAGCGACGTCAAGGCCCGAAAGTTTCGTGACGTCGCCGTTCGTGAACTCGTCGGCAATCGTAAGAACATCCGCCACCGCTTGGGTGGGGTGCGCCTCGTTGCTCAGAAGGTTGATGAGAGACAGACGTTCGCTGGTGGCTGCGCGCATGCGGTGGAACACATCGTGGTTGCGAACTCGCAGCGCCGCTATGGCGTACATCTCGGCAATAGTGCGTGCGACGTCCTCGGCTGATTCGCGACTGTCGAGACCGATCTCCTCATCGTTGAAGAACGTCGTGTAGCCCCCGAGCTCGTGGACGGCCGACGAGCTCGAAGCGCGTGTTCGTAGGCTCGGGCGCTCAAAGACCAGCGCCACGCCCTGGCCGCTCAGCGTGGTGTCGTCAAAGGGCGAGGTCGCGAGCGCGTAGATCGACGCCAAGTCACTGTCGGAGAGATCTTCAATCGTGATGAAGTGCCGGCTCACGCGCGAACCTCCGTCGTCGGTATGGCCCCGGCGAGCGCGTCGCGCAGGGCGTGGGGCCGCGTGCCGTTCGCGAGGAGTACGCGGCGCGCGCCCGCGTCGAGAGCATCTAATGCGGCCGTCATCTTCGGTCGCATCCCTTCGCGCACCGCACCACTGGCCAGCATCGCGCGCACGTCGTCACCACTCACGCTGGCGAGAGACGTCGCGACGTCCTCGGGGTCGCGACGTAGTTGATCGACGTCACTTAAGAGCACGAGCACCTCGGCGTCGAGAGCGCTCGCGAGGGCGCCCGCGGCGACGTCGGCGTTGCAGTTCACCAATGCGCCCTCGTCGTCAACGGCGAGGGGAGAGAGCACGGGAAGTACGTGACGGCTCCAGAGGCCCAGCACCAGGTCGGGATCAACTTTGGGCGACGAGCCCACGCGGCCCCAGGGTTCTCCGACCGATTGCGCTCGCAGCGTCGCCGCATCGACTCCCGAGAGTCCCGCACAACGCAGACCAGAGCGTCCGAGAGCGGCCACCAGATGAACGTTGACCTGGCTCAACGCCATGGCGACATATTCCATAGTCGCGTCGTCGGTAATGCGTAGGCCGTCGTGAAAACGACTCGGCTCGCCCACCTGATCGAGCAACGTTTGAATCTGTGGCCCCCCACCATGCACGAGCAGTACCTCCGGGACCAAAGCCGCGAGGTCACTGGCCAGCGCCACCAAGACGGGCGACGTCGGCGACAGCGAATCGAGCGCGTGCCCGCCGAGCTTGACGACGTAGCTCACGGGTTGATTCCCGCGAGAGAGAGTCCGAGCGTTTCGTCGCGTCCCGTCGAGACGTTCCAGGCTTGGATGGCCTGTCCGGCGGCGCCCTTGCCGAGATTGTCGATAGAGCTCATCGCAATCAGCCAACCGGTCCGCTCATCGACCCGGGCGCTCACGAAGCAGAGATTGCTGCCGAGCGGATCTTTTAGCGACGGCGGTTCGTCGGTCACGACCACGAACGGTTCGCGCGCGTAGGTCGAGCGCAAAAGCGCGAGTGCCTCGTCGCTCGTGAACGACTTTGTGGCGCGCGCATAGGCGGTGACGAGCATGCCGCGCGCCACCGGGACGAGGTGCGGCGTGAAAAGCAACGTCGCACCGAGTTCTTGCTGCATTTCGGGGGTGTGTCGATGGGTCAACAGTCCGTACGCTTCGGCGTTTCCGGCCAGGCGCGAAAACTGCAATCGCTCGGCCGTCGCGCGACCCGCTCCCGAGACGCCGCTCAGGGCGTTCACGACAATGCCACTTCGTTCGATCAACCCTGCGTCAAGGAACGGTCCAAGCGCCAGCGCGGTGGCTGTCGGGTAGCAGCCGGGCACCGCGATGAGTCGCGCGCCCGGTAACTCGTTGCGGTGTCGCTCCACCAGGCCGTATACGGACTCGTTCAGGAGTTCGCTTGAGGTGTGACGATGGCCGTACCAGGTCGAATAGTCCTCGGGGTTCTTCAACCGGTAGTCGGCGCCGAGATCGACGACCTGAGCGCCACGGCGCAGCAGTTCCGGGACGAACGACTGACTTTCTCCGTGAGGAAGAGCCAGAAAAACGACATCCAAATCAGCTTCTAGGACTGCGGAGGTGACACTGATCATCATGTCGGGAAAGGCGCCCGCGAGAGAAGGAACGTGCTCACCTAATCGTCGGCCCGCGCTCGAAGAACCGGTCGCGACCAGCACTTTCAAGTCGGGATGGGAGGCGCTGAGGCGCAGCACTTCGCTCCCGGCGTAGCCGGTCGCACCCATAACTCCAATTTGCATAATGACATTTTATGCATAAACAGGAGCAAAAGTTCAAAATTTGTGAATCTGTATACACTTTTGCCGTGTCGAAGCGCGGGTGGGTCCTCTTTTTAATGATGGCCGTTATCTGGGGACTTCCCTATCTATTGATTCGCATCGCCGTCCGACAATTGGATCCAGGCACGCTGGTGTGGCTGCGCACGGCTCCCGCGGCGCTCCTGCTCGCACCCGTTGTCATCTCACAGCGCCAGTGGCCCGTCCTCGTGCGCAACCTCAAGTGGATCGCAATCTTTGGCGTCGTTGAATTCGGCGTGCCGTGGTTTCTCATGTCGACGGCCGAGCAACACATCACGAGCTCACTGACCAGTTTGCTCATCTGCGGCGTTCCACTCCTGTCCGTGGTCGCTCAGCGCATTCGTCGCACTGAAGACCGCATAGATCCACGCCGGTACGTGGGTCTCGGCATCGGGGCCCTAGGCGTGGCCTTTCTCGTCGGCCTCGATCTCGGCGGGGGCAATCTCACGTATATCGCAATGATGATGCTCGTTTGTGTGGGCTACACCATCGGGCCGATCATTCTCGCGACCAAGCTGAGCCACGTCGCTGGACCGACAATTGTCTTCGGGGCAACGTCGATCGTGGCCCTCGCCTGGACGCCGTGGGCACTCACTCACTGGCCGGCCCACATCTCGGGCGAGACGTGGAGCTGCGTTGCGGTGCTGTCGGTGGTCTGCACTGCCGGGGCGTTCCTCACCTTCTTCGAGCTGGTCAAAGAAGTCGGGTCGACGCGCGCAGTGGTGGTGACATATTTCAACACAGCTATTGCCGTCGTGCTCGGAATCACCGGTCTGAACGAACCCCTCACCGCCGGGATCGTCGTTGGCTTCCCGCTCGTGATCATTGGCTGCGTTATCGCGACGAGTCAGCCAAAGCCCGCGCTCGTTTAGGACTCGTAGGTGGCCGAGACCTTGATGACGCCATCGACGACGAGCCACAGTGACCCGGGCGCGCTCGCGAGGACGACCCCGTCGTCACGCTCGATCGACTGATGGTGGGTCACGCTCACGTAACGCAACGGAGAGCGAACGACCTCGCTCAGCGCTTGCCAGACGGCGGCGTTGTTGACGTGGCCGATGATGTCAAAGTCGGCCTCGCGTAACGGCCAGGGTCGACGCGAAGCGCCCTCGGCGACGGGGGGCGTCTCGACACGGCCCGACACTTTCCTCGCTTTGGCGGCCCGGCCGTAGACGTCGAAGAAACTGTCGTTCACTCGCACCGGGCTTCCATTCGGGTTGACCGGCACCCAGATCGCCTCGGCTTCGAGCGACGTCTCTCCGTTGAGGTCAAAGTTGGTCCGCCGTTCCGCCCAGGCCGCGCCGACTCCCCCGCACCAGGTCGTCAGCGTGACGTGGTCGAGATACTGCGGCCAGCGAGCACCTTGCACGAGACGGATTCGCGTCCTTCGCACCACCCAGGTGTCGCTCGTCTCGATGCCGGTGTCCGTCCAGTCGTCGGTCGCCACGTCTTGGAGGAATCGGGCCGCTCCGTCGACCCGCAGCAATCCCTTTTCGTCAGCGTCGCCCAGTCGTATGAGGTACTGCGAGCTATAGCGACGTCCTTCGTCGGTGAGCGGGACGAAATCGGACACGCGTACCTAACGCAGCTGCGCGCCGTGAGATGACGCCACAGCGATGAGCGCCGCGCGAGCTTCAGAGATCTCTTGGTCGCTCAACGTGCGCTCGCTCGAGCTAAAGCGAACGTTGTACGCGAGCGAACGGGAACCTTCGGCGAGGCCCGGTCCTTCGTAGACGTCAAAGAGCTCCACTGACTCAACGAGATCGCTCGCTCCGCGCAGCGCAAACTCCAGGTCCGCGGCGTGTAGCGCGCGTGGCGTCACGAAGGCGAGGTCAACAACGGCGCTCGGAAAACGACTCGGGACGCGCACGAACGCAGATTGCCGCGTCGCCACGTCATGATTCGCTATCGCATCGAGGTCGAGGTCCACTATCCCGAGACGACGGGTCCCCGGCACAGTAGTAATGGCGCCGACGAGATCACTGTCCACTTCGCCGACGTAGCCGAGGTTGCGTCCGCTCGCGCGATCGACGAGTGCAGCCGTGCGCGTGGGATGAAGGCCAGCGGGCGCCTCGCTCGCGCGAACGACGACGTCGTTCAGACCGAGGCGTCCTTCAAGGAGTCGCCACAGCGCCACGGCACTACGGGCATCGTCGTCGGGGCGACCGAGCACCACGGTTAAGCGTTCGTTTTCGCGCGGCAGGCTCAAGATCAACGCGCCGCCCACGCCACCACGCGCGACGTGCGGCTCGTCGGTCTCGCTCGGGTGCTCGAAGACCACGCCGAACTCGGCCAACATCACATCGCCCGTGCCACGCTCGAAGTTCCGCGCCCACGCCCGGACCAGCCCGGTGATCATGGTCGCGCGCAGCACCGACTCGTCGGACGAGAGGGGGTTCGTGATGCGAACTCGCTCGCGACCGGGATACAGCAAATCGAAATCGGCGTCGCTGCCGAGTGACGGCGTCCACGCCTCGAACGCGCCAGCGTCGACAATCACGTCGCGCAAGTGACGACGAAGTTGTTGGCGCTCCGTTAGTCCGCCCACTTCGGGCCAGGCCGGGTTGTGTCGCGGGATTCGTCGGTAGCTGTAGATCCGCGCGATCTCTTCGATCACGTCGGCTCTACCCAAGTGACCCGGACGAATATCGAGCCGGCGGCTCGGCGCCGTCACTTCCAAGCCACCGTCGACTTGGCCAATCGTGAAGTCCATGCCCGCGAGAATTGCGAGCAGGTCGTCGCGATCGATGGTGATGCCCAGGAGTCCCTTCAAGTCATCGTCGTCGATGGTCAAAGTCGGAGGTACCGGAACGTCGCCGCGTATGTCGAGGGGTGACGCGAGCCACTCCAACTCGGGCACGCTCTCTTGGAGGACCGCGACGAAGCGTGCGGCCGCGCGAAGCCCGAGCTCGGGATCAACGCCACGTTCGAAACGGTGCGACGCCTCGCTGCGCAGTCCGTGACGCTTGGACGATCGCGCAATCGTCATGGGGTCGAAGAAGGCCGCTTCGAGCAACACGTCACTCGTATCGTCACTGGTTCCGCTTGAGGCCCCGCCCATGACGCCCGCGAGTCCGAGGATCTGGTCGTCGCCGTCGACGATCACGCAGTCTTCGCCCGTGTCGCCGAGTCCGCGTCCGGGCGTAGCCAACTTTCTCTCGACGCCGTCAAGCGTTGTCAGCATCTCGCCCGGTCGCGCGCGCCGAGCGCGAATGGTGTGACCCGCGACCGTCGCCGCGTCGTAGGGGTGGGTGGGCTGACCAAGTTCGAGCATGACGAAGTTCGACGCGTCCACCACATTGGAGATAGGTCGCATGCCGGCGTGTTGAAGGCGCTGAGCGACCCAGGACGGCGACGGGGCAACGCGTACGTGGCGCAAGACCGAGACCGTGAGGCGACCGCACGACTCGGGGTCGTCGATGCCGGCTTTCGCGAAAGAGTCGCTGGTCTCGGCAACGTTCGGTGACGCCAGAGCCGGCTCGCGAAGCGGCCGACGAAGACGCACCGCAAGGTCGCGCGCTACACCCTCGATTGACCAGGCGTCTGGTCGATTGCCCTCGACGGAGATATCGAAGATCACGTCGGGCGTAATGGCGAGCGCGTCGAGGAGTCGTTCGCCCACGCGCGGCTCAATGAGGTCGTCGAGAATCATGAGACCCTGATGGTCGTCACTCATTCGTAGCTCGCGTGAAGAGCAGAGCATGCCGTGCGACGTCACTCCGCGCATCGTGCGCGCCGCGATCTCGAAGCCACCGGGCAAAACCGCGCCGACGGGCGCCAGCGGAACATAGTTTCCGACGTCGAAGTTCATGGCCCCGCACACAATCTCGAGCGGGCCATTGCCGGCGTCAACGACCACGAGGCGCACTCGATCGGCACCTTTGATGGCGCGAATCTCATCAACGCGCGCCACGACGACGTCGTCAAGACTCTCGCCGACGAGCTCCACGCCCTCGACGACCAAGCCGAGGTCGCTCAGGATCTCTTGCAGCTCGCTGACCGATTCGGGCAGGTCAACGAACTCGCGCAACCACGCGAGGGAGATCTTCACGAGAGCTGCTCCAAGAAGCGCGTGTCATTTTCGATAAGGGCCCGCATGTCGGTGAGTTGATGGCGCATCTGGCCACAGCGGTCGATACCGAAACCAAAGGCGAAGCCGCTCCACTCCTTGCCATCGATCCCCACGGCGTCAAGAACGGCGGGATCGAGCACGCCACATCCTCCGAGTTCAATCCAACCCGTAAAGGAACAGGTTCGACAGCCCTCTCCGCGACAGATCGTGCAGGTGACCTCAAACTCGGCTGAAGGTTCGGTGAAGGGAAAATATCCCGGACGCAGTCGCGAGGTGATGTCCGGACCGAAGTAGGCCCGGGTGAACGTCTCGATGGTTCCCGCCAGATCGCCAAACGTGATCCCTCGGTCCACAACCAGGCCCTCGATTTGGTGAAACGAGTAGAGATGGCTGGCGTCGGGAGTGTCGCGACGAAAGCACCGCCCGGGCATCACCGCGTGAATCGGCAACGTACCGTTGGCTACCGCCTCCTCCATGAGGTGGATCTGCGAGGGTGACGTGTGGGTTCGCAGCACCACGGTTTCGGGTTCACCGAGGTCGACGTAGAAGGTGTCCCACATGCCGCGCGCCGGGTGGGCCGGTGGAATGTTGAGCGCCTCGAAGTTGTACCAGTCGGTCTCGACTTCGGGGCCCTCGGCGACGGTGAATCCCATCGCGACAAACACGTCTTCGAGTTCGCGTTGGGTAATGGCGACGAGGCTCGGGTGACCAGGCGCCAGCGGCCACGTGACGCCGCTGGTGACGACGTCACCCAGATCGAGTCGATCGCTTTCGAGAGATTGCAGGCGAGCCTCGCGTTCCAGCAGCCGACGACGTTCATCGAAGGCGGCCGTAACGACACGACGGGCTTCTTGGAGCTCGGCACCGGCGGCGCGGCGCTCCTCGGGCTCGAGCGACCCGAGGGACTTCTGCAGCGCCGACAGCACTGAGCGCTTGCCGGTCAGGGTCGCTTCGGCCTCGCGCAGAGCATCGAGGCTCGTCAGGGCGTCGATCGTCGAGAGCAGTTCAGCCGTCTGTTGATCCAGTTGAGCAAGGGGCGATGGTGACATGACGTCTAAAGGCTAGGGGTTGGCGGCCTCGAGGTCGTGTCTTGGCGGCGCCACATTGCTTCGAAGGCGATCAGCGAACCGGCCACTCCCGCGTTGAGCGACTCACTCGATCCAGCCATCTGAATGGAGATGGCTCCGTCGCAGAGCGCGATGGCCGCCTGGTCAAGCCCTTCGGCCTCATTTCCGATCACGACCAGGGTCGCCCTTGAATAGTCCACCGTGCGGTGGTCCACTCCCCCGCGAACGACAGTCGCGAACGTCGCGGCGCCGCGCGACGCAAACGAGTGAAGTGCGACGTCAAGTTCACTTACCGCGACGGGGAGATGAAAGATCGACCCCGCTGTCGCTCGGAGGGTTTTGGGGTTGAAGGGATCCACCGAGTGGCCCGTAAAGATGACCGCCGTCGCCCCGGCGGCGTCGGCGGAGCGAATCAAGGTTCCGGCGTTTCCGGGATCTCGTACGTCGTGCAGCGCCACAATGAGTCCCTCGCAGGGAATGGCGTCCACGTCCGTAACGGGAAGGCGTACGGCGGCGAGGACGGGCTGAGGCGTCGCGGCGTCAGCTACGCGTTCCAAGACGCCAGGCGCTAGCGAAAACACCCGTACCCCGTGACGGGCCGCGAGTTCATAGAGCTCTCCTGAGGTGTCGCGCGAGGCGTGGGCCTCATCAACGTAGATCGCTTCAAACTCGATACCCGCGGCGAGGGCACTCGCCACGAGATCAGGTCCCTCGAGAACGCAGACACCTTCGCTCCAACGAAGTGAACGCTTTTGTACGAGGCGTCGCAGTCGACGCACCCGCTGGTGTGACGAGCCCAACGCCTCGATCAGTGTGACCTACTTCGCCAAGGCGTTGCTCGCCTGGGCGACGATGGCACCAAAAGCTTGGTTATCGTTCACCGCGAGATCCGCGAGCATCCGACGATCGACTTCGATCCCCGCGGCATTCAACCCGGCGATGAAGCGGCTGTAGCTCATGCCGTGGGCGCGAGTACCCGCGTTGATGCGCTGGATCCAGAGACGACGCATGTCGCCTTTGCGCGCACGTCGGTCACGAAATGCGTACACTCCAGCGTGCTGGACAGCCTGATTCGCGCTGCGAAAGGTACGGCTGCGGTCCCCGTAGTATCCCTTGGCCTCTTCGAGAATTGCCTTGTGGTGCTTCTTGGCGTTTACCGCCCTCTTTACTCGTGCCATGGCACTACCTCTTTCTGCTCGTTCTTCCTAGAGACCCAACATGCGCTTGACGTGCTTCAGCTGGCCCGGCGCGATGTCGGTCTCGCGCCCGAGACGGCGCGAGCGCACTGACGACTTCTTTTCCATGATGTGGCCACGGAAGGCCTTGCGACGGCGCAACTTACCGCTGCCGGTGACCTTGATGCGCTTTTTCGCACCACTAAATGTTTTCATCTTCGGCATTTCAGCTCTCCTCTAGCGAAACTTCGGCACCGGACGGCGCCACGTGATTCTCAACCACTTCGGTGCCGGTCGGCGCCTCGTGATCTTCAACTGCTTTCGAACTCTCTGCTGGCTTCGCTTTGGCCTTCTTATCGGGACCCAGCACCATGATCATGTTGCGTCCGTCAATCTTGGGCGCCGATTCCACTTTGGCGACGTCCTCAAGCTTTTCGACGATTCGGTCGAGAATCTTCTTGCCCAACTCGGGATGGGCCGACTCTCGTCCACGGAACATGATGGTGACCTTGACCTTGTGACCTTCGCTCAGGAACTTCTCGACGAGTCGCGTCTTGGTATCGAAGTCGCCGTTACCGATTTTCGGACGGTACTTCATCTCCTTGACGCCCACGTTGAGAGTCTTTCGTCGCGACTCCTTGGCCTTTTGCGCTTCATCAAACTTGAACTTGCCGTAGTCCATGATGCGACAGACGGGGGGTTGCGCGGTGGGCGCAATTTCGACCAAGTCCAAGTCGAGGCTTCGGGCCAACGCCAACGCATCTCGCGTCGCCATCACGCCTCGTTGATTGCCATCTTGGTCAATCAGGCGAACGGTCTCGACGCGAATACGATCATTGACGCGGTGGTCTCCAGGCACTGTTGCGATAACTCACTCCTTGCTCTACGCGACACCGTGGTGGTGTCGCCACGGCAAGCGAGGCGCATGACTCTGGAACCCGGACGCACACGGGTGGCCGGGTGGAGGTTGACACTGCCAACCTCGCTTGCTGAACTGCCCAACTACGTTACCAGACGGCCCGATGTGGTCCACCGCGGCCCCGAGGTCACACCACCCAGCGCCAGAGCGGTACTTTGTATCGCGTGACCGATGAACCGCGTGAAGAGGACTTTAACGAAGCTGAAGAGATCGCCTTTCTGCGATCGACCCCCGTAGAAGCGATTCTCGGCAATCACCTCTTCGTACTTTTCCAGGTCGCGGCCCTTCGTCTGGCCGAAACACCGCCCAATCTCGAAGCCGCCCAACTGGTGATTGACACGGTGGCGGCAATGGTCAGCGCCGCGGGCGATCGTTTGGGTGAGCACTCGGAGCTCTATCGCAGCGCCCTCGCCGAGGTTCAACAGGCCTACGTACGCGCGAAAAGCGCCACTTAGTTCGCCCCGAGCGGCAGAAGAAACACCAGTCGCAGGCCGCCGAGCGGGCTCGGTTCGGTCACCATCTCTCCGCCCAGCGACTCTGCGACGTCGGCCATGATGCTCATCCCGAGACCTGAACCTCCGGTCTCACGAGAGCGCGACTCATCAAAGCGTTGGAATCGCTGGGGACGTACGCCATACGCGGGTAGGCCCGGCCCCCCATCTTCGACGATGAGTCGCGCGTTGGCACCTACGGCATCGAGTGCGATGCGCACCGCCGCATCGTTCGGGGTGTAGCGAAGAATGTTCGTCATCGCGTTGTTCAAAAGACGTTCGACCAATTCAGGACGACCGTTGATGTTGATCGCTCCTTTGACGTTGCTCGTGACGGAGCGCTCGGGGTTCTCGAACGCGAACTCGCTGGCGCGCTGACTCACTAGTTCGCTCAGCGCCACGCGCAGAGACGCGTGCTGGGGCGCTTCGCGTAGTTCAGCGAGCAACAAAAGGTCGCGCACCAGCTCCTCCATCCTTTCGACCTCACGCTGGACACGGGTGACGGCGCGCGCCTGGAGTTCCGCGCTGGCTGTCCCGCTCGCCAAGAGTTCGTTGTATCCCTTCACCACCGTGAGCGGGGTTCGCAGCTCGTGCGACGCGTCGTCGATGAACTGCTGCATCGCTTCGGCGTTCTTGGTCTCGAAGGCAATGCGCTCTTGCAGTGCTTCGACCATGATCACGAGAGCCTCTCGAAGTTCTTTAAGGTCGGTGCTCCCCTCGCTCGGCGGCGTGGGCTTGTCCTGGTCGCCGCTCGCTACGTCACCCGCGTAATCAATAAGTCGCGTCATCGCGCGAAAGTCGCGGCGGGTCACTTGGCGCGCGAGGCCCAGACTGAGGAGCGCCACCAAGAGCGCGGCGGCGGCTACCAGCAGCGCGAGGTGCTCGTTCTGCTTCGTGATGCCCGCCGTTGAGCCGGCGACGAGCAGGTAGTCGCCTCCACCCACGTTCAACGAGCGAACCTGAAAGCCGGGCAAATTCGCCACGTGCACGGCGCGATTGAGCGACTCGTGCACATCGGCGAAAGTGGGCCGACCGCTCAACGGCACCGTGCCCGTCTTCACGGGAGTGGGCGGGCCAGTTGGAAAGACGACGTCCATGTCCAAGTTGTAGTTGTCGCGCTGCACGACGTAGAGCGCGTTGCTCAGTGCCGTGT
>JBAQZL010000149.1:0-4848 GCA_049790955.1 Acidimicrobiales bacterium | reverse complement strand
ACGTACTCGAAGCGATCGAGATCGAAGTCGGCGCCCAGGTTCTCGTTGACGACGTCGAGGACGTTCTTCTCGAAGGCGGCGGTGACTCCCTGAGAGTCGTCGTACGCGGCGACCAAGCGACTCGGGTCCTTCACGAGGTCGGCCCCCAGCAAGAGGTGCTCTCCCAGATCCAAGACGTCGGCGAAACGCTCCAACAGTCGCGACCGTTCTGCCGGGTCGAGGTTTCCGATGGTCCCACCGAGAAACATCAGCAGCCGTCCCGGGCCCGGAGGTACACCGGTGAGCTCTGCGTGGAAATCGGCCACGGCTCCCGACACCGCGGTCTTCGGGTATCGGACCCCGAGCTCGGCGACTGAACCGCCCAGCGACTGCTCGGCCGCATCCAACGCAACGAACGCGCCCAGTTGGTCAGCCTCGTAGAACGCGTCAAGGAGCAGCCTCGTCTTTTCTGACGCGCCCGAGCCGAACTCGATCGCTTTGCTCGCGCCCGACATCGCAACGATCTCGGTCGCGTGCTCGCTCAAGATCGAGGTTTCCGCCCGCGTCAAGTAGTACTCGTCGAGCTCGGTGATCAACTCGAAGAGCTTTGAGCCTGCTCCCTCGTACAGCCACCTCGACGGCAGTGACTTCGGGCGTGAGCTAAGACCGCGGCGAACGTCGTGAGTGAGCGCGGCCAGCACCGCTGGCTGCAGTGCCCCTTGTTCCCCAGTACCCACCGTCATTGCACCCCCGTTCTCGGCCCGCGAGTGAGCGTACCGAGTTTTGTGCATCTCTTTACCGGCTATGAGAGCGACACCGCTCGCAGTGACGCTCATAGTAGCGAAGCGCTGTTACACAGTTAATAGGTGTCAGGGACGCGCTCTCGCGTTACAGGGCTGTCGAGGAAAATGGCAGAAGAATCGGCATCAGACACTGTCTCGCCGCTAGGAATACGGCCCGTGAGCGATGACAACCCAGTGATACGCTGCGCGCCATTCGCTCTGTCCTCTCCTACTGGTCTGACTACTTCAGCCCCGACGGACGTGCCCTGCGTCCGGGACATTCGACCGGGTGGATCGCCGAGCGGCTCCACGGCATTCTCGGCGAGCGCGGAACGGTCGAGTACTGGGACGTCGCGGCGAGGCCCGTCGGCACCGCTGCCGATGTCTTCGTCGGACACTTTTGGGCGTTCGCTGACCTCTGTCGCAAGAATGACTTCGACCGTCAGGTTGCCTTCTATGTGCTCTCGGACCCCGTGCGTGCCGCAACGTTTCTGCGCGAAGCGGCCGAGCGACATGGTGTGCCCTTTCCGGACTGGGACCTCCCGCCAGACGACTTCGATCACGAGGCCACGATGGAGTTGGCTGATGCAGTGATCCTCGTTGGCAACAGCACCACGCTCGCCACGTTCGACGACCGTTGGCATTCGAAGATCACGCTGGTCAACTATTCCCCAGGAATATCGACTTGGCCAAGCGCCCAGACAGTGGAACGGCGCCCGGAGTTCGTGTACGCGGCGGCGACGTGCGGCCTGCGCAAGGGCTTCCTCGACGTCATCGATACCTGGGCGAGCGTGCCGTCGGGATTCACGCAACTCCACGTCATCGGTCGAATCGACGAGCTCTACCGGGAACGACTGGCGGCGTCAGGTGCGACAAACGTGACGATTCACGGCTGGATCCCTTCGACGTCACGGCGCTATCGCGAGTTGCTCGAGTCGTGTCGCTACGCCTACATCCCGACGTGGGTCGAGGGACAGATGGGAACCGTCCTCGAGGCAATCGCCGCGGGATGCGTGCCGATCACGACCCGGGCAAGTGGCATCGACGATCGCGTCCTCGAGCACTGCGTCGTTGTCGAGCCAGGTCAGCACGAGCAGCACCGTCACAAAATCGCCGAGGTCCTCGCGTGGACCGAGTCGGAGTTCCGGGATCGCCAGGCGGCGCTCGCGGAGTGCATGGCTAGTCTCCACACGTGGCGGGGTTTCGACGAACGGGTGCGAAGGGTGGTGTGGAATGACCGCTGACTTTTGGAAGGAGGGCGTGGCGATCCAGCCAAACTTCCTCAGCGCCGAAGAGTGCGAGCAGTACTCCCAATCCGTGCTGGCGCTCGACCGCACCCGCGGCCTTCCGCTCATTGAACGACGAGTGCGCGAGCGATCACTCCGCTACAAAGTGGTCGATGGGCGCATCATCGCCGATGCACTTCCGGAGATTGACGATCTCACCAAGCGCGTTGAGGAGGCTCTCGACCGTACCTGCGGGCCGGGACTCGTGCCGATCGATGATGCCGTGGCGGCCCGCAACATCAACGTCACTCCGCCCGGCGGGGAGTACCGATGGCACTACGACCGCAATGCCGCGACCGCCATCATCTACCTGAATGAGGTCCCGGGCGGCGAGACCGAGATCTTTCCGAACTTCAGGTTGCTCGTTCGCGGTGGGCGCTACCGGCGGATCCAGCGGTGGCTTGACGACATGCTTCGACTGCGCTTCGTTCGTCGAGTATTCGGACATCAAAGGCTGGTGGCACCGCGCCAGGGGACGCTCGTGATCATGCGAGGAAACACGACGCTCCACAGCGTGCGAGCAGTGCTCGGCACCGAAGATCGCATCGCCGTCGTCCTCGCCTACGACTATCCCGGCCAGGGCCACCGGAGGAACGCGCTCAACAGCTACCTCTATACGAGCGCCACTGCACAAGAGAGAGACCCGAACTACAACGCCTGAGGGGTCGGAGCTAGCCTGCATGCGCCACAGCGAGGAGCTGGACTGCGGACGTGGGGAAGTGTATGAAGTTGTCGGGCATGGCTGGAGAGTTACGGGCAATGTCGAAGCTGTCGGTGAACCCTCCGGGCATCGTCCCGGCGCCGTAGGGCTGAAAGTTGTCCGACGTGATCACGATGTAGCGCGCAGTGACGGCGTCAACGAAGGCAATGTGGTCGTTGTTCCATTGGGCGACGGAGCCGGCCGCGGGTGTCTGGTTGACGACCGCACCGTTGCTCGCGGCCTCGGTCGCCCAGTTGGACGCGTTGGCACTCCACGAGAGCGTGATGCCACTTTCTTGGAGCAGATAAGCGACGTAGAGCGTGCAGTTGTGGGGGCCGTAGGCGTTGTGGCTGGGATAGGAACCGCCGTAGTCGCTCCAGGCCCAGCCGCTCGGGTGCGTGAGCCACGCCGCGTACCCGCCGACCGTGCAGGCGTAGCCGGGGGAGATGGACGCGCAACGTGAGGACTGAGAGACACCGGCTTCGCCCGTCCAGGGCAACTCGTGGAACGACTCGCCCACCGTCGCGCTCGCAGCACCCAAGAACGAGACCTGCGAACCCGCGATGAGTGTCAGGAGTAGCGCGAGGAGGACCCACGCCCTTACTAATGCGTAACTCCACGTGAAATGCGGTATCCGACGTTCCCCCATTGGGTAACAACGCTTGCATCTGGCGGAAGGGCGGCGCAAATTGGCGACGATTTCCCTTGAAACACTGGCGATTGGGGCGCCGCGTTTTCGGGGTCGGTGGCGATGTTGATGGATGGCTCGCTGGGGACGCGAACGACGCAGAATGGGATCACGGCTGCACTCGCCGCGCTGATCGACACCGTGCCCTCGTCGGCAGGCCGCGATATGAACTCAGTTACCCCTCACCGTTGCCCGTAAGGTCCGAGGTAGTGAACGCAGAGGATGGGACCGTACGTCGTGATAACGAGTAGTTTCACCCTCCTCTACGAGGTCATCGCAGAATCCGCGGCCACACTCATTGGACTCTTGTTCGTCGCGGTGACCGTGGTGAAACGACGCACCAGCGAGGATTCAGAGGAGATCGGCGACTTCCGCGCTGCCGCGTCCCTCTTCGCCTTCACGAACGCGTTGGTCGTCTCGCTCTACGGGATGGTGCCCGGCAACAACACCGGCTACCCCTCGCTCATCATGGGCTTGCTCGGCGTACTCTTCGTCGGCGCGGGCGTTCGCACGACGCTGGCGCAGCCGGTGTCACAACAGCACCGCCGACACCAGCTGCCCTTGATCTTGGGACTGACCGCCGTCTTTGGATTCCAGATTGTCTACGGCCTGCGTCTGCTCGACCATCCCCGCGCGAGTAGCGACCTCAGCATCATCGGCGATGTTCTCATCGCGTCGCTGCTGATCGGTATCGGTCGCGCGTGGGAGCTGGTGGGCAACTGGGACACCGGACTCATCTCATCGATTCGATACTTATTCGGCCACCCGCCCACGCCCGTCGACGAGTAGTGAGCCACTCTTCTAGGGAAGCTCCACCCCAGAGAACGATGCGCACGCGGCCAACAGTCCTTCCTGGACGTCGACGTCTCGGGCAGCGGCGCTGCACTCTCGCTGTCGTTGATGGTAGAAGTACTCCCCCGATACTTCCGCCGCGGCGTCGTCACTAACGGCGAGCCACGCCTGGGTGATCGAACCTTGCACGAGATCATCAGGCGCACCGGGACCGCCCATCTTCGTTGGCACCCAACCAGGTTCAAGGGCGTTCGACAGCACCGACTTCCATCGGCGCGCGACCGCGAAGGCGAGAACGATGTCGAAGAGCTTTGAGTCCGAATACGCCTGGAGGCCGTTCCAGGCTCTCGTCTTCCACTGAAGATCCGAGAGACTCGGATTGCCGCCACGATGTAGGCCGGAGCTCAAGTAGACGAGTCGATCAGGTGGCGTCATCAGCGCGGAGAGCAGATACGGAGCAAGCACGTTGATGGCAAAGACGTGACTCAGCCCATCCGCCGTTTCGTGGTGCGCTTGTTCGCGGTAGCCGACGCCGACATTGTGGATCACCGCGTCGTAGCGCCCGATTTCATTGGCCTGCGCAGCGACCGACGTCATTCCCGCGATGCTCGACACATCGCC
>JBAQZL010000148.1:0-1598 GCA_049790955.1 Acidimicrobiales bacterium | reverse complement strand
CCCTGCTCGCCGCCGGCAAGGTAGGGGAAGACGAGGACTTCGCCACGCGACGCGTCGCGACGCGCGACCGCCATCTCTTCGAGTTCACGAGGTGACGTACTGAAGAGGTTCGCGAGCCACGAAATCGACGAGCCCGTTGCCAAGAGATCAAGTTCGGCGCCCATGTGCTGCGGCTCAATGAGTGGCGTGCACAAAAGATCACCGCGATGCGTCAACGTTTCCTCGGTGGAGGCCATGATCACTGTTGATGACCCGTCGATCACCGAGAGGGCTTGTGGCCACGCTCGGGTAACGAAGTGGTGAGCGCAAACCGAATCGGCGGCGCCGATGAGGACCGGTGTCCCTTCCGGAACACCGGTCAACAACGCTGCTCCGGATCCGTTCAGCGGACGTGCGAACGTTGGCTTCTCGACTCGCGGCAATAGGTCTGCGGTCACGCCCCAGAGAGCACAGAGCTCGTCGCTCCAGTCCTGTGCGAGGAGGTCGTAGCATCCAAAGCCCGACGCGGTCGATGGATCGGTCGCGAATTCACCGGTCAGTTCGAAGAACAGGTAGTCCTTCGCCGACAGCACCTTCGTGGGCCGATATCCACCATCCAATGTGCGCCGACAATGCATCGGCACGATGTAACGCCCGTCGATGGGCGTTCCAGCGACTTCGCCGACTCGACGGCGCTCCTCCAGCGTGAGTAGGTCATACACGAGATCGTCCGCGCGCGAGTCCTGCCACGTGACCGCGTTACCGATGACTGACGACCCGGAGACACTGACTAGCGTGGGCATCTGAGCGGTGAGCGCCAGTGCCGCGACACTGTGACGTGAGCTTCCGCCACTCATCACCTCACTCGTCGCAAGTGCGAGGGCGCCCAGCCAGTCTTCCGTGCGCTGCTCTGACATGTGGGGCTCGCCGTGAAGGCTTGAGTACCCAACGGCGCTGGACGACAGCACCTCCAGCTTCTCGTTGACGACGCCGACCTTGACTCGCGACGTCCCAAGGTCGATCGCCAGGACACATGCTGCATCCTTCGCCGTCAAGGAATCACCGCTCTAAGCAACAACGGAGCTGCGGCGCGCCAGCGCGTCGAGGCTCTCATCCGCGCGCGCCAAGGTGGCTTCAATGTCGTCATCATTGTGTGCGAACGACACGAAGAGGTTCTCGAGGTGCCCGGGGTGGAACATCACGCCGCGATCGAGCATCTCCTCCCACCACAGACGAAACATATCGGGCCGAGCGAATCGAGCGGCGTCTCGATAGTTGTGAATATCGACGTCCGCGAACCAGACTTGAAAGACTGGGCCGAGTCCGACCACCGAACCAGCGATGCCCTTGTCTCGGAGCAGGGCGCCGAGACCCTCCCGCAGACGATCGCTGCGGCGATGAAGGTCCTCGTAGGAGGCGATGTTGGTCAGGTAGTCAAGTGCTTCGAGGGCCGCCGACACGGCGATGGCGTTGCCTGAGTATGTGCCCGCGATCGAGACGGTGCCATCGGTCGCTAGATCCATGATGTCCCGTCGACCGCCAAGCGCCGCCACGGGAAAGCCGCCGCCGAAGCCTTTGGCCATCACCGTCAGATCGGGCGTCACGCCGAAGACTGCTTG
>JBAQZL010000147.1:0-3225 GCA_049790955.1 Acidimicrobiales bacterium | reverse complement strand
GTGGAAGTGCGCGAGGCCGCGCCGTTGAAGTTCGACCACCCTCAGGTAGTGCAACTGTGCGACCGAGGCGAGGTTGGGCTGTCCAACGCCCCCAGCTTCAGCGAGGAGGCGTCGGAGCAGTTGGATCGTGTTGCTCCAAAGTCTTGACGAATGGGCATTCCAGAGAATGGCGCCGCGATAATCGAAGCACTCTTCACAGAGCGGTCGACCTAGGTGCCTGTCATCTTCGCCATGTTTTTGCGCACACGCGGTCGGTCGGTCATGGATACAGGCGTTGCCTTGAGAGCGAGAACCCGCGACGCAACGCCCATCGTCTCGAATGGTGTGGACGGCGCCGAACGATGGGGCGGTCAGCGTTACGAAGAGTCGTGGATGGGTGACGACGGCTTCCGGCGTGCCCTTCCCCCCTACGAGCCCCGACGAGGTGAGAATCCAAGCATCCGCCCGGTAGAGGTATGAACAGGCCGGGCACACGACCTCTCGTCGGTCCTTGCAGGCCACCCGCAGAGCGGACTCGATGACCTCTCCGGTGGCGACATTGACCATCTCACCCCGGAGGCGGATCGGGTGCGAACAGTTGCTTCATGCCTGCACTTCGCGTAATAGCCGCGAACGCTCCTCAGCATTCACAGGTGGACCTCACCAGCACTCGGCTACCCTCGTCCGCTCGGGCTACGTCAATGGATTGGACCACGCATCGCGAGTGATTTCCCTTATTTTCCTGACGACATGACTTCATTCAGCTCCTCCATTCGAAGGGCGAATAATTAGCCCTCTACTAACTGAGCCACTCGAAATCGGCAAAACCGAGCAAGAACTTTCGATTGAGTTCAAAAGTTGTTTTTGAGATTCTTAGAACCCAACAATTGGATACTCACCCACCTGGCCCGCCTGGCCGTCTTGGCGCTTCGCGCCCGCCGGCCGCGGACGAAGGCACTTCTGCAGTACTGACGTTCGACTCGATTTGTGGATATCTTCTTTACGTTGTCAAGGAAGCGATCCGTCAGAGAGCGAGGACGTCAAGATTTTTTCAAGCGCTCCGGCACCAAGCAACCGATCCTTGGGGATCTGTTCTGACGCTCCGGGTGGAACTGGATCCAGCTTCACTACGCGGTTCGGGTCATTTTGGTCATACTCAACCCGTAACGATCGCCCGGTCAATTCTTCATACCGGCAGAAGGAGGGAATTGGCCAATCTCCTCGGTTCCATTGCTTCGCCTGTCCAAGGTTGAACCAACTACCATCCTTTAATCCGAGGTGCCCGAACCGGGCAACCATTATGGCGTCCTCGGCCTTAAACGTCGAAAACGCATCAACATTAGGAAGGTCACGACTCACCGGACCGAAAAAGTAACCGAACAAAATGCCGCCAGGATTAATGCGCGCCACGACCCCGAAGCCGAATCCACCATTTCTCAGTGGCACGGCGAACCAATCACCCTCCCGATAACTCTCGTTAGCCATTAGCCCCCATAAAGAGTTGAGATGTAATCGCGCGCCGCTTGTTGGTATGCCGACAAGTTCGTATTTGAAGAACTTACAGCGCGAATGTAATTGTATCCGCCGTTCGCCGCTTGGGCTTCTGGATACTGGTCATAGAGCATTTGTTCAAGCCCTCGCTGCTCGGCATAATTATCGGTTTGATATTCAACTTGAAACTGGTATTCACCGAGCACAGGGTTGTTTGCGAGCCTTACTTGACGGGCAGCAAGATTTGAGGAGCGACCGGTGCGAACCACCTCGCCCGTCTCAGGGTCTCTCAGCGTGTATACCCCACCTTGCGCTTCAGCGGCTTCGAGCGAGGCGTCCGCCGCTTCTCCTTCGCCGCCAGCCAAAAACGCCGCATTCTCGTCTGCAAGTACTGCGCCAGCGACACCCTCCTGGGTTGCAAGTGAGAAGAAGGAGCAACCGTTAGCACCGTCCTGGTAAATGTCGTCGTACGCGTTGTAAATCGCGGTGCCAGCCGACAAGATTACATCTGCAGGGTAATCCGCAAGAGATGCAGTTTGGTGCCGGAAACTGTCAAAAGACGTAGCAATGGTGTTTTGGATTCCATTGCACCACGATCCACCGAGGAAGCAAAGTCCGAGTGGATCCGTTCCATCAACTGGATCGTCTCCCGCGTACGCATATGGCTGGCCAGTCTCGGAGACGTCGGGGTCCACGCTCACGAACTCACCCGTCGTCGGGTCGTAGTAGCGGTTGATGAAGTAGATCAGCCCCGTCGGATCGGTGTAGCCACCAACGAAACCGAACGGCGTGAACGCGGTAAGTCCGCCCATGGTCTCGGGGTTACCCCAGGCGTCATAGGACGCGGAAGCACTCAGGCTTCCGCCAGAGCTCACGACGCCCCGTATCGAACCGAGCGCGTCGCTGACGAGATAGTCGATGGCGCCGGTCGAAAGGTTGACCTGCTCGAAGGGCGTGCCACTGGGACCATAGATGTAGGCGTTTGTGGAATCCATCAGCAACTCGGGTACTGACGTCGTCGTGTTCCACACGAAGTCCTGGATCGTCTCGCTACCGCCGGTCGGGGTGCTGCTCGCGGCGGTGCGCAATCCGTCACCGTTGTAGGTGGCTGAAGACAAGTTGGCGGCCGAATTGGAGTAACTCGTCACTTCACTCGCGCCGTTGTAGGTAGCGCTCACGTTCGATCCCCCGCTCTCGGCCGTGCGGTTGCCCGAGGCGTCGTAGGTGTAGTCGGTGGTCGTTTCCGACAAGACCGATGACGTCAGTTCTGACGCGTGGTCATAACTGCCCGTGGCCCCGGTCGGCAGCGTCGTCAGGTTGCCGCTGGCGTCCTCGACGTAGTCGTTCGTGCTGCCCGTGCCAGGCTTGTCAGAGGTCACCTGGCTCTGGGCGTCGTATGAGTAATCGGCCGGGGACAATGAACTCGACGGAGTGTCGGTTTCGCCCGCGACGCCACCCGAAGGTACATCGGAATAGGCGAACTCCTGCAGGGTCGAGCCATCGCCCAGCGTGATCGACGACGGTTCGTCGTTGGCTCCGTAGTCGGTCGTCACGGTATCGCCGCTCGAACCGAGCGTCAGAGCGGACGGCAGGCCGTCGGCGGTGTTCGTGACGTCGGAGGTGTTCCCGTTGAAGTCCGCAACCGAGGTCATCTCGTCCGCGTGGTTGTAGGTGTAATCGACGGTGTCCGTGCTCGCCCAAGTGGCGCCCGCACCGAGGGGATACGTGATGCCGGTGACGTCGCCGTCAAGATTG
>JBAQZL010000146.1:0-2004 GCA_049790955.1 Acidimicrobiales bacterium | reverse complement strand
GCACCTATCGGACGTGCCAGGTATGCGGCTCGGCCATTGACGACGCGGCCCTCGAGGCGAACCCTCTGCTCGCGAACTGCAGTGCGCACCCGAAACTCGTCTAAGCACTGAATGGCAACGCCCGGTGGCACTGGCCACCGGGCGTTGCCATTGAACACCTCGTTACTTCTTCGTAGCCCAGAAGATCTCGGCGATGTCGTCGATCTCGGCGAGCAGTCGGTCGGCGACGACGACATCGGTCGTCTTCTTTGCCTCACTGGCGGACTTGGTCGCCATCCAGAACAGGTCGTTGAGGTTCGGGTACTCCTTCAGGTGGTCGGGCTTGAAGTAGTCGGTCCACAACACCCACAGGTGGTGCTTGACGAGCTCGCAGCGCTCTTCCTTGATGAAGATGGCGCGCTCCCTGAATTCGGTGTCGGTCGACGCGTTGAACTTCTCCATGCAGCCTTTGACGGACTGAGCTTCGATGCGAGCTTGCGCCGGGTCGTAGACGCCGCAAGGGAGGTCGCAGTGAGCCGAGGCAACCAGTGGCGTCGTTGACGCGTCGAGCAAAGCATTGAGACGGTTAAGCAGTGTCATACGGTGCCTTTCCAGTAGTCGCGCCCAACGATTTCGAACGCGTCAACCAGCAGGTTAGCCAGAGCGCCGAGGTAGCGTTTCGTTGTGAGCCGGGTGGTCGAGTTCTTCGCGCGCCGCGTGACAATCGACGGATACTCAATGCTGCCCACGTACCGACCCGACGAAAAAGTGACGGCGCTGCGTCGCTGGCGACCGGTGCGCGTGGGTGACATCGTGGTGCTGCACAACCCGCGCGGCAATGGGGGCTGGATCCTCAAGCGATGCATCGCGAAGTCTGGCTCGATGCTGGACCTTCGAGGCGACAATGCTCCCGGATCCACTGATTCTCGAGACTTTGGACTCGTGCCCAGCCGCGCCGTCGCGTATCTGATCGTCGCTCCAAAGGGGGTTGAGCGCGAACCTTAAGGCGATCTACTCACCGCTTCGCTGGCGCGCCCTATTAATACGTCTGCGCTGAGCGACCGTGCGAGGGTCGATTTCTCGGCGGTACATTGCCGTGACCAGGGGGTCTTTGGAACCATCCCGGTAGGCTTCGTCCCGTGGCGCGTCTTGCCGTTCTCTCCTATCACACATCGCCCCTGGCCCAGCCGGGGACTGGCGACGGTGGGGGAATGAACGTCTATGTGCGCGAGCTCTCAAGCGCGCTCGCTCGCCTCGGTCACGAGGTCGACGTCTATACCCGACGCGACAACCCTCACGTTCGAGAGATCGAGTTCGTCGAACCGGGCTTTCGGGTGCACCACGTGACGGCCGGTCCCGCCACCCCGCTTGACCGCGAGGGATTGACTGACTACGTCGGTCAGTTCACCGACACGGTGAAGACCCTGTTTCGCTGCTCGGGCGCGCCCGACGCCATCCACGCGAACTACTGGTTGAGCGGACTGGCGGGGCATCGTTTGAAGCACGAGCTCAACATTCCTTTGATCATGACATTCCACACGCTGGAACGGGTGAAGGCGGACACCTTTGAAGCCGAGTCGGACGACCGCGCCTTCCAAGAAGCCGCCATAGTCGCGTGCGCTGATGCGGTGCTCGCGAGCTGTGACGTTGAAGCGGCCCAGTTCGTCCGGCTCTACAACGCCGAACCCTCTCGTGTGCACGTCGTGCCACTCGGCGTCGAGCACGCGTTCTTCGCTCCCGGATACCGCCCACAGGCGCGTCGCGCCCTCGGCTTGGATCCGGATGCCAAGATGTTGCTCTTCGTCGGACGTCTCCAGGCACTCAAGGGGGCGGACCTTGCGCTCGAAACGCTGATCGAGCTTCGCCGGCGCGGCGAGCACGCCATGCTCGCAATCGTGGGCGGTCCTTCGGGTCCCGACGGGCGCGAAACACTGGAGCGCCTTCATCGTCGGGTCGCAGAAGCAGGCGTCATCCAGCACGTCACGTTCGTTGCCCCACAGCATCACCGCTTGCTCTCTACGTGGA
>JBAQZL010000145.1:0-4963 GCA_049790955.1 Acidimicrobiales bacterium | reverse complement strand
CCCTCTACGCCGCTCCCGACGAGGATGAAGACCCCGCCTACGCCATGGGCCTCTACGAGTGGGCCCTCAAGCAGGGATACCGTCGCGTGGGCTACGAGTACAAGATCGGCCTCGGTGGCGAGACGATTTTGCCGACCGACTATCTTCCGCGACGACTCATGGGCGAGTACCTCGCGTGGTTCTACGAGACCCTTATCGCTGACGCGCCGTCGAATCTTGAGATCGTCCGTCACTTCGCGGCGGTGACGGATATCACTCCGGCGCTTGGGGGTCGCGAGACGGTGCTGCTCGACAACGGAACCCAGATCGCCGTCGACCACGTCGTGCTGACATCAGGTCACACGTGGAATGAAGAGCGCGTCAGCGCGTCGAGCGAAGTGCACTACCTGCGGCCATATCCGGTCGAGCATTTCGACTCCGTGGTGGCACCGGGAGACCCGATCGCCATCGCCGGCATGGGCTTGGTTGGCTACGACCTCGTCACGGCACTGACCATCGGGCGCGGCGGTACCTACGACGATGTCGGTGATGGCTTGGCCTACGTGCCGAGCGGTCGTGAACCCGAGATCTTCTTCTATTCGAGGTCGGGGGTTCCCTACTGCGCAAAGTCAGCGCACGGGGTTGACCCGACGGGCGACTACCAACCCATCGTGTGCACTCCCGCGGCGTTCAGCGAAATGACGAATCCGTCGGGTTCGCCATTGCGGCGGCGCGTCGACTTTCGCAACGACCTGCTCCCCTTGCTCTACGCCGAAATGCAGGTTCGGTACTACGTGCACTCCGCGTATCTGCGCGGAGGTCTGTCAGCGGCGTCGCTGGTTCGAGACCAGCTCCAGTCGAATTGGACCGCAGGAACGTTTGATCGAGCCGTGGATCGCCTGGAACCGACGTACGGCCGCTTCGATCCTGCGAGCGTCGTGTTTGCCGACGACGGCGCGCAGTACCCGTCGAGTGATGCCTACCAGTCGCACGTCTATGAGATGGTCGCAACGGATCTCCGACAGGCATTGGCGCCGGACGGCAGTCCCGTGAAGGCCGCACAGGAGGTCACGAGAATCCTTCGAGATCAGATGCGCACGGTGATCGAATACGGCGGGCTTTCGATGCAGTCATTCGTCGACTTCCAATCCAACATTCGAGGCCGGATCAATCGGCTCGAGGCCGGCCCACCACCAGTTCGCTCGCAACAGCTTCTGGCCCTGCTCGACGCGGGTGTGGTCCAGACTCCCTTCGGTCCGCACCCGGACGTCTCGGCAACCAACAGTGGCGAGGTGCTCATCCGCTCCAGCGCCCTCGACACAGCGGCAGAGGCGACGGTCAAACATGTTGTTCGCGGGCATCTTGACTTGCCATCGTTGGCACGATCCAGCTCACCCCTCCTCGCTCGCCTTTACACGAAGGGGCGTCTCACGCAGTTCAGCTACGGGGGCACGACGGTGGGCAGCGTCAACATCAGTGAGGACTTCCACCCCTACGACGCCGAGGGTCGACTCCAGACAAGCATCTCGCTGCTCGGGGTACTCACCGAGGGTGTGCGCTACTTCACGCACTATCTGCCGTCGCCGCGGAGCCGCCTGCGAGCGGTCTATGACGCCCAAGCAACCGTAGAGGCGATCATCACGTGATGCAGAAGGTCCCCTTGTCCGTCGCGTAGCGAGCGATGCGGCAAACTCCTAGCTGACGGCCTTGGTCAGTGCTTGGTCAATGTCGTCAATGAGGTCGTCAACGTGCTCAAGTCCGATCGAAAGTCGTATGGTCTCTGGCCGGATGCCGACCGCGATGAGCTCATCCTCGCTGAGTTGGCGGTGAGTGGTCGATGCCGGGTGAATGACCAGCGACTTGGCGTCGCCCAGATTCAACAGACGCTTGAAGAGCTGCACGGAATCGAAAAACGCGAGCCCGGCCTCGTAGCCACCAGACACGCCGAACGTGATGATCGACGGCACTCGTCCCTTCAGATACTTCTGGACGAGCTCGTAGTAGGGGTTGTCCGAAAAACCCGCGAAGCTCACCCACTCGACGCGAGGGTCGCTGGCGAGATAGGAGGCGATCGCACGCGCATTAGCCTCATGGCGCTCGAGGCGCAGTGCCAATGTTTCGAGTCCCTGGAGAAGCTGGAAGGCGTTGAACGGGGAGAGCGTCGCTCCAGTGTTGCGGAGCTGAATAGAACGAGCGCGCACCACGAAGGGCCGCTCAGGAAAGTCGCGTGCGAACACGACGTCGTGAAACGCCGTCTCTGGTTGGTTGAACGTGGGGAACCGTTCCGCGTGCTCCGCCCACGGGAAGCTCCCGCCGTCGACGATGGCGCCGCCCAGCGTGGTGCCATGCCCGCCGATGAACTTCGTCAGCGAGTGAACGACGACATCGGCGCCGTGGTGGAGGGGCTTCAGCATCAGCGGCGTGGCGACCGTGTTGTCAACGATCAGCGGAACGCCAGCCTGGTGCGCAACCTCAGCGACAGCCTCTAGATCCACGACGTTGCCCGCCGGGTTGCCGATCGACTCGACGAACACGCAGCACGTGCGCTCGTCAATGAGACGCCCGATTGACTCGGCCTGATCGTCCACCGCGAAGCGCGCCTCGATGCCGAGCGTCGACAGCACGTGCGCGAAGTAGGTGTACGTCGCCCCATAGAGCTGGGGTGCCACCACAAAGTTCGAGCCGGCGGTGGCGACCGTGAGGATCGCGTAGCTCACCGCCGCCATGCCGGACGCGACGACCAGAGCTGCGGTTCCGTCCTCTAGTGCGGCGATGCGCTTTTCCAGCACGTCATTCGTCGGGTTGTTGATGCGGTTGTAGTGGAAGCCCGGTATTGCGAGGTCCATGATCGAGTTGGCGTGCTCCGCGTCGATGAAATCATTGGCGACGGTCATGTAGATCGGCACTGCGACGGCGCGCGTGCCGTCAGCCTGATAGCCAGCGTGAATGGCGATGGTTTCGTCGTGCATATTCAGTCTTTCCCATCAACGACGCTAGTCAACCAGTTGGCGTACAAGCGCTCCGCTGTCGTGCGCCACGACCACGGAGCCCGGTCGCCAACCTCTTCAAAGGGATAGCGGTCAACGAGGAGCGGCTTACGCGCACCATCAATGATCTCGTGATGGGTTTGTTCGAGTAGCTCCCAGTCGTCGGGCGAGACGCAGTGATACGGGAGAAAGGGCAGGTCGTCGCGCTCGTGGTGCACGTATCGTCCCGCGTCGCGACGGTACTCGCGCAGCAAACTCGAGGGATCGTATTCTGGGTGGCCCTGGACCAGAACCAGCTGACGACCATCCTCTTCGCGCACGGCCACTGCCCAACCCGTCGTCTCAGAGTGAACGATGACGTCGTAACCCGAACGTTCGAGGCCTTCGCGCGGCACGGTGTTCCACCGAGAATGAGGAAGAACGATCTCAGGATCAAGTCCTTTGGTGAGTCGTGCGCTCGCGTCTACGTGCTGTGAGAACACACCGGTGCATTTCGTCGGCAGGCGTACTCGGTCGATCCCGTCGTACACGGTGAGCGCCGCGTGTGCCGCAAGGCAAGAGAGAAGCACCGAGTCGACGCGCTCTTGCGACCACAAGAGCAGCTCAGCGAGATCCTCCCAGTACTCCTCATCTTGAATGTGCTCTTCGATCGGGTTAGAACCCGTGACGATCAAGATGTCGGGCGGCTCGAGATAGATGTCCGAAAACGGAAAGTACTGTTCGGCGATGCGCGCTGACGTTTGCTCGCCCCTCGGTACTCCCGGCATCGTGTACCGACGGACGTCGATGCCGCTCGGTCCCGAGCCCTGCTCGAGCAGTCCAAGGAACTGACGTTCAGTGGCGTCGAATGCTCCATCGGGCATGTTGTTCACGAACGCGCACGTGAGGTGCGTCAGACCGTCATGGCCTTCAACTACTGCGTCGTCGCCGCCCGTCGATGCCTGGATCAGGCGGACTGTCACCCGGCGTGGCTCACATCGGCGTACGTAATTGTCACCTCGTGATTCAACAATCGATTCACGGCTCGCAGCTCGTCATAGTCCTCAGCGGTTCCCACCACCGCCATGATGTGATTGCGCGAGCCGTCCTTCCAATCAAGGACGGCCCCGGGGCCTTGGTGCACCGTGATGGCGTCGACCCCCGGGTAGTCGCTCACGACGTCGATGCCATCAATCGTGGCCACGGTGGCCGACACTGGCGGCGGCTGCAAGAAGAACCGGTAACCGATCCGCTTCGTGGTGACGGGCCCGACGATAAGCGGCACTTCGCCGAGCGCCACGCGCAGCGTGATCTCGAGGAGTGGAAACTCCGCCGCACGATCGAGCATCTCCGCTACCCCGCCACCGATTCGACCGTTCACCTCGATGACCCGAGGCCCGTCGGGCGTGAACTTGATCTCAGTGTGCAGGCAGCCGGTCGTCACGCCAAGCGCCTCAATGGCCGACGAGGCGAGCTCGAGCACCGCGGCCTGATCAGCGTCGTCAAGGGCAGCGGGAATGAAGAAGCCCGTCTCGCGGAAGTTCTCGGCGAGTGGGAATCGGCCCGTGAGCGCCACATGGCAGATAGTTCCCTGTGCGACGACACTTTCCACGGAGACGTAGTCGGCGAATGGCTCGCCGGCGCGGGATGGGTCGTCGGGGAGATACGACTCGAGCACCATCTCGGGACGCTGAGGTCCGAGTTCTTGAAGAAGCTGCAACAAGTGATCGTCGTCATTCACGAAAAATGTGTAGCGACTCCCCTGAGCCGAGCGGGGCTTCAAGACTGCTGGCCAGCCCACCGTTGACTCGACGTCAGCGAGGTCCGCTGTCGAAGAGCCAGCAGATATGGCGACGCACGCTGGCGTCGCCAATCCGGCGTCCTTTAAGGCGCGACGTTGCACGGCTTTGTCCGTCAACGCCGCCGACGTAGTGAACGAGTGAAACGGGAGCTGCAGAGCCTCTGCTATTTCGGCAAACGTTGTCATATTCGCGTCGAGGTAGGTGACGATGCCGTCA
>JBAQZL010000144.1:0-20688 GCA_049790955.1 Acidimicrobiales bacterium | reverse complement strand
CACTTATACTCAGCCACCACCGAATGAAGACCCCGGTCCTTCGCAGCACGGGTATCGTCAGGATTCGTCCCAATCAACGGCCGAGGGACAGAGCAAACCACCGGTTTATTCAAGATTCTTCGCCGCGTGGTCCCGAATAATAGACAGACTTGCCACGAAGTTAGGTCGTGGTCGCCGTAGGAGGGAGATCGCGATCCTTCTATGGACGCTTTCGACGGTTGTTGCGATCTATTTGGCCGCAGCTGTGATCAAGGACGATTGGTTTGCTCTGATCTTGGTGGTCATAGGCGTAATCATGTGGCGACGGAACAAAGTGAAGCGCCAGCGTAGAGAGGCGTACCGGCGTTCTACTCAAGAGGCTGCGGCTCGGGCTCGCGCTGAAAGAGAGGCAACAAAAAAACAGCGAGCCGATCGCGCGGCCGAGGCAGAGCGCAAGCGCAAGGAAAGGGAAGCGGACGCGCGCGGAAAAGCCGCCGGGGCCGCCGAAGCCAAACGCGCATGGGATGAAAGAAGAGCGCGTGAGGCCGAAGAACGTGAAAACTCCGATCGCGCGCAAGCTGAAAACGAAGCGCGTGAAGAGAAGGCGCAAGAAGCGTCTGCTCAATCTGCTGCTCAGTCCGGAGACCTTGACTACATCTTGGGTCTTTCACCGACGCAGTTTGAATACACGATGGCTGCCATGCTTAGGATGCTCGGCATGACAGACGTAATACGTGTTGGCGGTAGAGGTGACCTCGGTGTAGATATCACCGCCCGCGACCCTTCGGGCCGAACCATGGTGGTCCAGTGTAAGAGGTATGCACGGAACAAGAAGATTGGATCGCCGGACATTCAAACTTTCATTGGCATGGCCCACGTGCATCACCAAGCAGACTTGAAGCTGTTTGTAACGACATCGGAATACACCGTTGACGCGCGAGCCCTTGCAAATACTCACGGCATTCAACTCATGGACGGATCTGACATTGAAAAACTCGCATATCAACAGCGAGGCAGAACATCGTAGAAGACGATGATTGCCTTAAATCACCCCTCGAAGCCAATATCGGAGAGATGCCCAACTCTCCATGTTCTAATTCTCCAGTCGGAGCTTGTTGAGTTCGGCTCCTCAATGGGAGCCCACGCTTAATTCAATTGAACAGGATTCACGATCTCTGTCAGCAATGATGTCAGTAACAAGCGTAGATATGATGGCGAAATGACGTCGCTGTGAGGCGGTTGTATTGACCCCTTGCACAATTTGCAAAGGCATTTCGTCAGCAATGGCGTAAGCAACGTCAAAAAACTTGTGGACCCAGTGGTAAACTTTGGCGGACAAATGTTGTTGCGATTTGGCGGAATTTGGACGTCAGAAAACGTCGATGAATAGGGAATATGGGCATGACACGCAAGGGGTCGCGGCTCGAGCCGAGTTCGTGCGATGGTCGGTTCAACAGTGCGGTTGTATCGGCCGAAGTCGCAATTCCAAGCGTCGACAACGACGCCCGATGCTCTATCGAGACTCGGTAAGCGTCACCACGACTTTGCCATTGGCGTGTCGGCCGGCTTGCATCTCGACGGCATCGCGGATTCTGTGGAGACCGTACTCGGCCGCGATCGGAACCGTCAGCTCACCGTTCGCCACAAGTTCGGCGATGTATTCGAGAGTGCCGGCTTTCGCGTTGGCGCCGCTGACACCGGTCACACCATCGACTTGTGCGGCGATAACACTGATGCGATCGTCAGGAACGCCAAGAGCGCGCGCCACGTGGACGACTTCGGTCCCGAAGAGATCTGTTGCAGCCGCGACGCCATTGGGAGTTATGGCACGTACTCGGTCAACCAAACCTTCACCGTAGGCGACCGGTTCTGCACCAAGACTGCGAAGGTAGTCGAAAGATGACTCGGATGCGGTGCCGATCACGCGAGCGCCGGCGAGTTTGGCCAGTTGTACGGCGAAGACTCCAACGCCACCCGCCGCTCCACCGATGAGCACGGTGTCGCCGTCCCTGAGGTCGATCGCGTCGAGCGCCGCGGAAGCAGTGCGTCCGGCGATGTCGAGGGTGGCGGCCGTCTTGTCATCGAGACCGCCCGGTGTATGGTGCGCGCCGTCGCCGATGTTGCCCTCCGGGTCGACGACGACGTAGTCCGCGACTGCCCGCGACAGCGCGCAACCGAAGACGCGGTCCCCGACCTCGAAGTTAGTGACGTCGGCACCGACTTCGTCCACGGTCCCCGCGTAGTCAGTGCCAAAGCCAGACGGCGAAGTGAGCCCAAAGCGACTCGCCGTCTCGTCGTCTGCGGTCATTACCCAATCCATCGGGTTGAGACCTGCAGCGGCAACTTTTACTCGGATCTGGGCCGCCTCGGCGTGTGGCTCAGCGACCTCTTGAACTTGCAAGTTTTCGATGCCTCCGAAGGTTTCCATGATTACGGCCTTGCTCATTGTTCTGTCTCCCTATTACTTTCACGATGCGTCAATGTCATGTCGTGTTTCGAAAGTGGATTTGTAGACCATTGCGCAATCTGCAACGGCGTTTCGTCGGCAACGTTGTCAGCGGCGACAAAAAACTTCTGTACTCGATGGTAAACCCGGGTGGACAAATGGTGCGATGACTTGGCCCAGTGTGGACGTCGGAAAACGTCGTTGAATTGGAAATATGGGCATGACACGCAAGGGATCCTTCCTGCACCGAAGCAGGTGTATGCCTCACCCGAGCGGACTTAACTGTCGCACTCACCAAGAAATGCAAAAGAGGAGATCGTGAGTGCTTGGCCCGGTACGCCTCACCAGCGGTCCTCGGCTTTTCCGTAACAGTATTCGTCTGATAAGTTGCGTGACGCCCGTATTTGAACATCTCAGCCGGGGACACTCGGTTTGCTCCGGTTCTATGGAGCCCAAACACGTCAGTGCGAGTTTTACCCGTGGGCATGGCGACGGAGTAAGTCTCAGGTGGTGGCAGTGAAAGACGATCCAGTCAAGAACGCGCTGGTCCGATATTTTCATTCGGACGAGACAGAGCCAGGGACGGCCGTCCTTAGCGCGCTCGTGTCAGTCGGGTTGGTCTTGTCGGCGGGTGCCCTCGCGGCCATCACGGTCGATGTCGGATGGCATTCGCTATGGCGCGTTCTCGAGAACGCTGACTGGACCTTCGCCTTATATATCCCCGTCGCGGTGGCCGTCAGCTACCTCGGCTACACCGTTGCCTACCGGGAAGTGGCCAACGCCGAGGGGTGCGATCTCGATTTCGGAGAGACGCTGCGGCTCGTCATATCTGGCTTTGGTCCGCTCAGTCCCCGCGGTGGATTCTCCATTGACGTACGCCAACTCACCAAGCGCGGAGTGGACAGAGACACCGCCAGGCAACGCATTCGAGTGTTGAGCTTGCTCGAATATGCTGTGCTCGCCCCGGCGACCATGCTCGCTGCAATTTACATGCAGCTAACGGGCCTGAAAGCCCAGTCGGGCGTTGTGCTGTCGTGGATCGTTGGAGTGCCGCTAGGGACGATTATCGCCCTGTGGTTGCTCGTCAGGTACCACCGGGCTGGTCGCCCAAAGACCTGGTGGTCGCCGCTTCGTATGAACCTAGATGCCATTGATGGCCTCGTCGCTCTCCTCAAATCCGGACGGACGACGCCGACTGCCGCGATTGGGATGCTCCTGTACTGGGCAGGCGAGATATCCGCTCTGGGACTTTGCCTAGACGTCTTCGGCCACCGACACGGCGCCATCGCCGTCATCACCGTGGGCTACGCCACGGGGTACGCACTGGCCCGGCGCGCGCTGCCCCTCGCGGGCGCCGGTGCCGTCGAGGGCCTCATGCCCTTCGCCCTCACCTGGGTGGGCTTCCCGCTCGCCGCATCCATCTTGGCCGTCATCGCCTACAGGGTGTTCAATCTCTGGCTGCCGATGATCCCCGCCGTCATCTCTCTTCGCCACCTAGAGGGTCAGAACCGGCGAATAGCGCTTGGACGATGGTTGGGTATCGATGGCCACAAGCGGGCCGTCTAGGTTCGCGCTATCTCCATAACGCTGCTTCGGTCCAAGCATCGATCGGCCTTCTCCGCGGCGCGTCGTCTGAGGAGCTAGCCACTACGACGACTTGAAGTCTTCGAGACCCACGGGCTTTCTGTGCGGCCACGGAACGTCAAAATCGCCAGTGCCCTCCTCGCTCGATGAGCGAAGAGGGCACTGTTGCGAGGCTTTAGTTCAGGAAAGAGAGTCGGCGCCTACTGTGCACTGACTCCTTTGGTGACGGCGCGAACTGATGCGGCGATCGCGAGGGCGGCCAAGACAACAAACACCAGCATGACGTCGCGGGCAGGAGCGTACATAGTGGCGATGCCTAGACCAACAACGGGGATCGAGAGGCCGATGTACGCGCCGAGGAAGAACCCGGCCAATACCTCTGCTCGCGAACCGGCGGGCGCGGTGGCTGCGGCCGTGACTAAAGCGCCCTTGAAGACCATGCCACCAGCAGCTCCAGTGATGATCCCGCCAATCAAGAACATGATCAGACTTCCGGCCCACATACCGCCAGTGAGTAGCGCCAGCCCAACGACGATTGTCGGGACTCCTTGTCGCAGCAGCGACAGGCTCGAGGATCGTGATAGGAGAATCTGAGCGGCCGCGCCGGCAGCGAATGCGGCGAAGGCCACAACGCCCGCCATGACGTGAGAGCTCTGGTGCAACGTGCCGACTAAGAAGCTCGGAGCGAGGGAGTTGAAAACACCGAAGACGGCGAAAGCGGCCATGCCGGCGGCGGTAGCGGCGTAGAAGGTCTTCCGGGCGCTTTCGGGGACGTTGATGCGCTGCGGACGGTAACGGGGAAACGGGTCAGCACGCTTTACCGTTTCCGGGGAGAACCAGAGCGCCACGGCCAGCACCACCAAGAGGGCGCCGAAGATCAGGTAGGGGAGTCGCAAGGGCGCGGGGGCGAACTCCGCGAGTAGTCCAGCAGCCAAGGGACCCACACCAATGCCTCCGAGGTTCGAGGCAGTCGCAACCACCTCAGCACGACGCTTCGTGGCCGACGGACGGGCGTTCGCGTGTAGCTCGGCCAGGTAACTCGTCGCCGTGGCCGTCGTGAGCCCGACGGAGATTCCCGAAATAACTCGAGCGATGAGCAGTCCTGCGGTGCTCGGCTCGTAGATGAAGACCACCGCGCTCAGCACGTTCACGAGAAGGGCTGGCACAAAAATTGCCTTACGGCCGATCCAGTCTGATAAGTGGCCCGCGAGGAACAAGCTCCCAATCACGCCGACGGCGTAGACGGCGTAGATGACCGTGATCATGAAGTTCGACAAGTGGTCGCGCTGCTGATACAACACGTAGAGCGGCGTCGGTAGGGCTGAAAATCCCATGTTCAACAAGAAGGCCATCGCCGTTAGCCAGAAAGCGACGTTGTGAACACTCGACTTCGTGGTGGGCAGCGACGCGGTTCTCGTGTCCGTCTGGGGAGGCGAGGCCACCGATAGTGCGGTTGCAGAGGTCATTTTCATGGCAGTTACTCCTTTTGAAGGATTGAAATCCGGGCGGGTGCCTGGATGACAACATCAAAAGTACGACCACTCTGTCATTCTGTCCAACGACTATAAATAAGAACAGTCATTCCTTAGAGGAATGACTAGAATGATGACGATGGAACTGCGTCAACTGGAACATTTCGTGGCGATTGCCGAAGAGCACAGTTTTACGAAGGCCGCCCAACGCCTCAATTACGTCCAGTCCGCCTTATCGGTGTCCATCAAGGCACTCGAACGAGATCTCAAGGTGAGCCTCTTTGAAAGGACCACGCACCGCGTTGTACTGACTGACGCCGGCGCGGCACTTCTCGGTCCGGCGCAACGCACGCTCGCTGCTGCTGAAGAGGCCCGCGACGCTGCTGCCGCCGTGCAGGGAGTAATACGTGGAACGCTGCGCATCGGAATTATGCAGGCCTTTTCGGTCCTTGACATTCCTCAACTCCTTGGCCAGTTTCACCATGAGCATCCCGACGTTGAAATTCAGCTACGTCCGGCCGTTGGCGGCTCGGCCGCCATGCTGGAAGAACTGAGAAACGGAGGATTCGATGTCGCCTTCCTCTCCCTCCTCGATCCTTCAGCGTCTGGGGTTACTGTCACGCGACTGGCGTTCGAGAAACTGCTACTGGTTTCGAACCAGGATCTCGCAAGGCCCGGGACTGGGGCCATTTCACTGAAGAGCTTGAGCGACGCCAACTTTGTTGACTTCCCCGTTGGCTGGGGTATTCGATCCGCTGTTGATCGAGCGTTCGCGCTCAAGAACCTCGATCGGCGCGTCACCGTTGAAGTGGCCGACGTCGCCACGTGCGTGCGCCTGGTGCGCGCTGGTCTCGGCGTCGCCCTGCTCCCTCGTTCTCTTTTCGCTCCGTACGAACCAGATCTTCTCGCTCGAAGTATTACGCCAGCGCTGGGTTGGCACGTTGTCATGGCCACGCCCGCTAATCGCACCCCAAGTGCTGCCGCGCAAGCATTCACCAAACTCATTGGCCCGAAGATCTCTAGTCCTTTGTCGTTCGATCAGCGCAGCCTGAAAACTTGAATGAAAAAGTTCAGGGCAATCATGTCAGCACGAGGTCGCGGTGAAGAGACTGGCACTGAGCGCGAGAAGCGCGGCCTCAAGCACTTGATCTATTCGGTCCGAAAGATGGGCCAGCCGATCTCTGTGCGCCACGATGCGGCGTCCTCAGCGGAGCGGGCATCAGCCGGGTAATACTCGCGCACAGGTCCATCAACTCCTAGGGCGTGCTCGGTGACGTAGGAACCGAGTGCACCGTACGTGACATCAATGTCGGTGTGATCTCCACTATGAACGGTCACCGCCAGTTCCGCCGCGGGCACCACCAATGACGTGACCCGTCCGATGGTTCGCAGGTCACCGTTGACGGGGACGAACAGGGTCGCTTCACCGCGCTCGTGTTGGAAAATATCGGACGAAAACAGTCCACCGCTCGGACCGGACGGACGCAGGCCCTGGGCTGCAACACCCGCGTACAGCTCTCCGATCGCGCCGTGGTACCAGGGCAGCAAATCTTCCAGGTTGACGGTGTCGTGAATGCCCGCCGCGCTCGTTGCGGGGACCGTCCGGTGCTCGACAGTGATGGGAACCGCGGGGCTCTCGAGAAGGCTCCGCAGCGAGGCCACGGAAAGTTGCGTTTGGGCCAATTCACCTTCCATTCGGATCAGATGGGCGGTGATGAGGGCGTTGCGGATTTCGTGGTTCGATGCGCTGAGTACCGCTTTAACTTCCTCGACGGGCATGTCGAGACTTCGGAAGCGACGAATGACCTGCGCGGTAGGGATCTGTCCGGTCGTGTAGCGCCGGTACCCGGTTCGAGCATCAACGTCAGAGGGTTCCAGTAGTCCCACCTGGTGGTAGTGGCGTAGCGTCTTCACGCTCAGGTGCGTGATCCGAGAGAACTCTCCAATGGTCAGAGGCTCGGTCACTGACCCATTCTCCACCCTCCTGGTAGGGGAGAGTCAAGACGAAAGTGCCCCTTGACTCTCCGGTGGCGAGAGCATCCAGAGTGGACATGTCGGCGACCGTCGTCGACGAAGAGGCAAGGAGCATCATGGCTGAAAAGAAACTGGACAATGTCATCGCGGAGCACCTCGCGGCAGTGAACGCCTTCGACGCTGACGCCATCGTCGCCACCTTCGCTGCGGACGCCTTCGTCAATGACGCTCGGCGCGAGTTCCGAGGTGTTGACGCCATCAGGTCCTGGGTAGACCGCGAGATCGTCGGGGACAAGGTAACCATCGACGTGCGAGAGATCGTAGAGAACTATGGCGATACCATCGTTCGCGGCGCCTACGACGGCGAGTACGACAAGACCAACCTGCCGGCGGGCGAACTGATCATGTCGAACTACTTCGGTGTTCGCGACGGGAAGATCACCAGCCTGATCATCATCCGCAACCAGCCGCCGGTACTTAAGTAAGCAGGTGTGTCTACTTGGAAACGTGGATGTTGATCTTGGCCTGCGACGGGGTGTAGCTGCCCGTGGGGTTGTACTCCACCTCGTAGACCGCGGTGCCGAACCGGCCCCCATCTTCGAGCGACTCGCGGAGTGTGAAGCCGCCGTTGGCGCGGACCAGGACCCCGGTGCCAAGTTGCATCAAGGACGCACTCTGCACCTGATAGAGAACGACCTCACCGTCGTGCGTGGCGGGCGTTACTTTGCCGGTGACCACGACGTCCGCGCCCTTCTGACTCCGCGCCGCTGTCAGGCGGACGGTGGTCGGGCACAGGGTTTGCGATGTTGTCGGGTCACAGGCGGTGGCCGCGACGGCCGAAGTCGAAGGAATAACGAGAAAGGCGATGGCGAGTGTCGCGACTGCGAACAGCGCCGTTGTCGCGTCAAAAATGCTTCGCGCTAGACGCGATCTTGCAGGTCTCACGTTGTCAGCTCTCCTGTTAGTTGTTGGTTCATGACCTGGCGAACGAAATAGGCGACCAGCCCGCGAACATCGGCTCCCGGCGATAGTAAGCGATCGGAACAGCGGGATCAATAGCCCGATCGACCTAGGGCGGCTGGGCGGTCGCGATGTCTCGACGTTCGACTGTCCCTGCCAGTATCGCGTTCAAAGAAAACCTGACCGTATAGTCGGAGGTATAGACGGTTGAGATGATGGATATTCGAAGTGAGTGACTCCGAGCACAGTCTTCTTGGAAGGCTCGGTTTCCAGAACGGCGGTCTTTACGATGCGGCGAGGCCCAGTTATCCTGACGAAGCGATCGGCTATTTTTCGACGGCGCTGGGACTCGATCAGACAATGCACGCACTTGACCTCGGGGCTGGATCGGGAATATTTAGCCGTCAGATTCGGCCCTACATAGGAAGAGTGACCGCCGTCGACCCCTCGGCATCGATGCGCGAGTCGTTTCGCTCGGCGAACGACGATATGGAAATTCTTGACGGCAGTGACGTCTCGATTCCGATCGACGATGAGAGCGTGGACGTGGTGTTCGTCGCCCAAGCGTTTCACTGGTTCGACGCCCCACGCGCGCTCAGGGAGATTCATCGTGTGCTCGTATCCCAAGGTGCGCTCGGCCTCATCTGGAATGAACGCGACGAATCAGTGGAGTGGGTCTCGGAGTTGAGCCGTGCCATGCAATGGGATACACGACAGCCCTATGAGGTAGGAAAAGACTTCACCGACACTATTTCCGCAGGCCCGTTCACCGCGGTCGAGCGGGTCCTCTTTCAACATTCGCAGATACTTTCACGCGAGGGCCTCTTAGAGCGAGTGCTGACCACCAGCTACATCACCACCATGGACGAAGAAGAGCGAGAGCATTTAATGGCAGCCGTTCAAAGGGTTGCGGACCAACTCGAAGAACCAATTGTCCTTCCCTATGTCACGACCGCATACACGGCAAGGGCCTCACTCACGCCGCGATGAGGATTGCTCGTGCTACGTAGCCATGCCGCGCCTGGTGCGGCGTCGAAGATTTAGTAAATGTGCTTCCACGTAGCTACGGACATAATCGGCGACACCGCTATCTCACCGCACACGAGTTGTTGGATCGTTGCACCGCCGAATGCCTGAATCTCGAGGTGGAGATCCTTCGAAGCGAGATCGCCCGGGGGAGTGACGCGAAGCGTGGTCGCTGTCGGACACTTGGAAAATCCGTAACCGGTCATGTCCGAATAGCCAAGCAAGAAGATCGATCGGTTGCCCGGCTCGAGAATGATCGTTCGCGAAACGACGGGCGGCACGGTGTAATCCGAGCCAAACGTGACCTCGGTTGGGATCAAATTCTTCGTGCTCCCAATCAACTGAACAGTTGGATAGCCGTCCAGCTCGCATGTGCGCGTTCCGACGTTCTTCACGTAGAAGTCCAGGCCGATATGACCCATCGCCACACCTGAGTGTCCCAACGTGATTTGCAAGTTCGAGGTCGCGCAGTTGGGCGTCGCCTCAGCCTTCGTCACGACGTTGGATAGATGTGCGACTTTCTCCCACTTCACACCGCCGTCTGACGTTTCGTACGTCGTTTGATAGCCAGAAGGAATGGGAAAAGTGAGGAGCGCGTCATTGGCGTTGAGTGGCGCGATCTGAAGACGCCCAGTCGTTGCCGGGAGTCCGCTCATTTGGTATGTGGATGTTCCCGCGCCATTGTTGATCGCGACAACTCTCTTTGTCGAGCCCTTCGGCCCGGGCTGAAGAATCCACCACGTCGTGGAGCTCGCTGGAGAGACGATCGCGACGTGACTCGACGTGACAGGCCCGAAACACGACTGGGCTGCAGCGTTTCGCCGATTTATAGCGAGCTTTCCACCAATCCCTATCGGCTTCATACGCGTGTCGAGGGTCCACGTTTCGCCACCGTTGCGACTCACATAGAAGTAGATGGTCTGGTGACTTCCGACGGGATAGTCCACCGGTACGACGCCAGTGGTTCCCGAAAATTCGGGTGAGCCGTAGAGTCCGAGGGCGTTGGAGGGGAGCGACGGTGGAGGAGTAAACGTCGTCAACGACCAACTGACACCGCCATTGGTGGTCTGCCACAGATGGGTTGAGTTGAGGACGGAGTCCCAAGGAACCGAAGCGAAGCCAAGAGTTGGCGATGAGAACACGTCGTTGGCGAGGTTGCACGATCCCTCTGGGTCGCGAGACCGTGTCGTCCACGTCACTCCCGCATTCTCCGTTCGCTCCAGCGCGTAGTTGCCGTTTGATCCTTGGCCGAACTGTTGTCGCCATCCCAACGTGGCGTTGACGAAGGAAATCGTGTCGCTGCCTCCGGCGCTCCCGGTGTATTCATCGGGTTCCGTGACCCAGGTTCGTCCCCCGTTCACGGTGTGACGCAAGATTGAGTCGACGTCTGCTCCATTGGTCGCCACGAGCCAACCATCAGTGGGCGAGACGAAGTACGCGTCGCTCCACGCATAGGCACAGAGGCCGGTACGCCAGTGTGCGGGATTTTTCACTGGCGGGGTAATGCTCCGCCAGTGGACGAAATCAGTGGTGAGAAAGATGCCGCCGCAGCCCGACTGCGGGTTCTCGGTTGCCACCACCCCGACGCCGTTCCCCGCATAAAGAAGGTACGTGCTCGTTGTCCTTGAACTAGAGGCAAGCGCGGAGCCCGGATTTGCGAGGAGATCCGCGCAAGCGAATGCCATAACGATGCTGGCGACAGCGAGACAAGTCGCCATGTGACGCAATCGGACTGGATTCCTCATCAACGCGAACGGTATCCGAGCGCGGGCCACGAGTATTCAATTGTCTCGGAACTGTAATTCGTCCCTTCTGGATCGTCCTCGGCGTCTTTCACGAATCCTTCGTTCACCGCATATCTGACAATCGATGATCAACGTCTATCGGATATTCCAGCACTAAGTTTTGAAATGTCGCGATCGAAAGGCTGATTCGGTGGAAGAGAACGAGATCCCAGGTGAGCCATCGGACGCAGCTGAGCCGAGTGGACTTCCGCCAATGCCGGGACCACCCCCGAGCGAGCTCAATGCAACATTGCGCGGAGGTGGCTCGGGAAACGTGGTGAACTTTCGTCTTCCGCTAATCGATGGCCTACCGCCGCTGCAGCCGCGCTGGACAATCCTGTTTCGGCTCCTTCTGGCCATTCCACAGTTCATCGTGCTCTTCTTCGTCGGAATTGGTGTGTTCTTTGTGGCCATCTGCGCCTGGTTCGCGGCGCTCTTCACCGGCCGCGTTCCACCGGCCATGGCGGCCTTCTTTCAGAGTTTCGTCCGGTGGTACGCGCGAGTCGAGGCGTACGTCTATCTGCTCAACGCCGAGTATCCGCCCTTTGATGGCCAGTCGAACGCCGCCTATCCCATTGATGTCGAGTTCCCGGAGTTGACAGATCTCAACCGAGCTGCCGTGTTCTTTCGCATCATCATCGCCATTCCGGCGTACGCGATGGCAACATTTCTGAGTACCGGCTCGGCTATCTTCCTCTTTCCCTTTTGGATATGCGCCTTGATACTCGGGCGACTTCCCGATTCGGTGTATCGCGCAGTGGGCACGATCACGCGCTTCCAGACGCGGATGCAGGCGTACATGTTGATGGTCACCTCCGAGTATCCCTGGGGATGGAAGGGCGACAACGCCTACGCGGGCGACGCTAGCACGCCATCCACGAACCGGATCACTCGCTTCAACTTCGTCCTGGTGGGCGCCGCTCAAGCCTGGATCTGGGTCTGGCTCGTTCTCGGCGTCATTTACGAACTCATAATTCGTCGCAGGTAAACAACCTCCGCGCGGATGAGCGTCAGGTGACGCTCGATCTACGTGGGCCGGTTACGACGCGTGGGCTGCCGCAAGCACCTGCACCTGTGCTGCGGGAGCGGGAAAGTGAATGAAGTTGTCGGGCATCGCGGGGGAGTCAAGGGAAATGATGAAGCTGTCGGTGAACCCTCCGGGCATCGTTCCGGCACCGTACGGCTGATAGTTGTCAGACGTAATGAGGATGGTGCGTGACGTGACAGCGTCCACGTAGGCGATATGGCCACTGTTCCATTGGGCGACCGATCCCACGGCGGGAGTCTGATTGACCGAGGCGCCGTGACTGGCGGCGGCGCCGGCCCAGTCGAAGGCGTTGGAGCTCCACGAGAGAGTGATGCCCCGCTCTTGGAGTCGATACGCAACGTACAGCGTGCAGTTGTGCGGGCCATACGCGTTGTGACTGGGCATTGAGCCGCCGTAGAAACTCCAGGCCCAACCGCTCGGGTTCGTGAGCCACGCGGCGTATCCGCCGACGGTGCAGGCGTAACTGGGGGAGATGGTTGTGCAGCGAGACGACTGACTCACGCCGGCCTCTCCGGTCCAGGGCTCCTCGTGGTACGTCGCGCTGACGGCGGCACTGGCAACGCCGGAAGAGCAGAGTTGGGTCGCGAAACCAAACGTTGCGACCGTCGCGAGAAGAGCGAATGCTCTTACCGGCGCGTAAGTCCACGTAAAACGCCTAATCGGATCCCCAGCCATTGAGGTTCAACGCTTACAGGTGGCCCAAGGGGAGCGCAAATGCGCAGCATTTTCCCTTTAAACACTGGGAAAATTGGAGGTCAATTATTCGGGTTCGTCATGAATTCGTAATATTCGTCTCGCGAGCCCCCACTCACATTTGTGCGCTGCATTCACATGACAACTACGCCGCCGTTGCTTCGCGCTCACTGCGAAGTACTCGCGCCGTCGCGGTTGCCGCCACGACCACCGCGGTGAGGATGGGCAGCAAGAACAGTGCAGTGCGCAGTGACGTCAGTGACGCAATCGCTCCAATCAGAGGAGGACCTAGGACAAACCCCGTCCACCCACACGCCGACACCGTGGCGACGGCGGTGCCTGGATGGACATTAGGAATGTGCCCACAGGCGCTGAAGACCATGGGCACGACCAACGCCAAGCCGGCGCCCAAACACATGAATCCCACCAGAACACTCGCCGGGCGATTGATGATGAGTCCGACCCCGAGTCCGACCGTGCCGACGATCGCCAGCAGCGGTAGCGCCAAGTAGACGGGGAATCGATTCATGACCTTGTTGCCGAGAAGTCGCACAGTCATCATGATGAGGAGATACGCCGCGTACCCGAGTCCAGCTATGACGGCCGATGTGTGAAGAGTTCCGTGCAGGTACACGGCCGTCCAGTCCGCCACCGCGCCTTCGCAGAACATGTCCGCGAACGCAATGGCGGCCAGCACGACAATCGCTTTTTGCAGGAGACTCCAGCGAGCTTTCTCCATCGACCCCGAGGAACTCTCGTCGCGAGCTCGATCGTCGGGGATCATCTGAGTTGAAAGCCACCCCACCACGAAGAGACAGGGCACCGCAAAGATCAGGAGCTGCTCGCTCAGCGACCAGCCGAGACCGACCCCGAGCACTCCCACTCCGGCGCCGGCCAGCGATCCCATGCTCCACGATCCGTGAAACCCGGGCATGAGACGCCGTCCCACCCGTCCTTCGACCGCGATGGCTTGAGCGTTCATCGACACGTCGAGAGACCCTTGAAAGATGCCCCACAGCAAGAAGGCGAGGAAGAACGTGACGAGCGAGGTGCTGAGACCCACGACGGGGCCGGCGAGACAGTACCCCACCAGCGCCACGCGCACCACCCGACGACTTCCAAATTTGGGGAGAAGTCGCGAGACCGCGAGCATCGCGAGCATCGAGCCAAACGGCGCTCCCAGCAAGGCGATCCCCAGCGAACCGTCACCCAGTTGCAGGTGGTCTTTCATGTGGGGGATGTGTGCCGTCCAGGACGCGAAGAGAAAACCCTGAGCGAAGAAGGTCGCGATGACAGCGTTGCGCATCCAGCGTCCCGCGTCGGAGAACTCCACCGGTGTGCGTCGTTCGCGAGTGGTCATGCTCGACGCACGTCGACGCCCGCCTCGATGAGTTCGTTGACAATCACATCGTCGGCCGACGCGTCGGTGACCAGGATGTCGATGTCCGCGATGTCGCAGACGTGACCGAAGGCGACCCGGCCAATCTTTGATGCATCGGCTACGGCGATTACCCGACGGGCAGCTTTCGCGGCGGCCCGCTTTACATCGGCCTCCGCCAGCATCTGCGTGGTGACGCCTGCCACGACGTCAATTCCACAGATGCCCATGACGAACGTGTCGAATCGCAACTGTGAAAATGCGTGCTCGCTCAGGCTGCCCACCAGTGACAGCTCTTTGGTGCGAACCTCTCCTCCGGGGAGGAGCAGCTTGATGCCCTGGCAGCCGTCGAGCTCCAAGACGGGGCGAAGGGCGAGCGGCATGACGGTGAGGCGGCGCTGGCGCATGGACCGAGCGACCTCCATCGTCGTCGAGCCCCCATCCAAAATGACGGTCTCACCTTCGACGAGGAGATCAACCGCGATCGCGGCGATCGCGGTCTTGGCTTCCATGTTCTCGAGAGCGCGAATATCAAAAGGGGCTTCTTCCGCGCTGAGATAGAGACTGACGGCACCACCGTGGACTCGCCGCAAACCTCCGAGCCCTTCAAGGGACTCGAGGTCTCGACGTATTGTCATTTCGGAGCAGTCCAACTCGGACGCCAATGAACTGACCTGCACCTCTCCGTGCTCTTGGAGCGACTGCAGTATTAGGTGGTGGCGAATATGAACATCCATGGTGTGCGTTCTATCACAATTCGTGGTAGTTCCCACAGAACTGACCAAGTGTCGCACCGCGACGAAGTCCTGGATAATTTTGCCAGTTACGAGGAGAGATCATGAAGGTAGTCATCACTGGTGCACGCGGCAAGGTTGGCCGCGCTGCGACCCAAGCGCTTCTCGACGCGGGACACGACGTACTCGCGACGGATCTGACTCGGCCAATATTCGATTCTGAGCCCGAGGGATCGGCTCGATACCAAATGGCCAATCTCACTGATGCTGGCGACGCATTCGCCGTCATTCGTGGCGCCGACGCTGTCGTGCACGCCGCCGCGATTCCCGACCCGCTGCACGACCCGCCCCACGTCGTTTTTGGCAACAACGTGATGGCGACGTTCAACGTTATAGAAGCGGCCGTCCGCTCCGGGGTGAGTCGATTCGTCTACATATCGAGTGAGACGGTACCGGGATTCAACTTTCCCGAACGAGAAGTTCTTCCGCAATATGCTCCCGTCGACGAAAATCATCCGGCGCATCCGCAAGACCCGTACGCGCTGTCGAAATACTTTGGTGAACTACTGATGAACGCGGCGGTGGAACGTTCGGATATCCGCTGCATCTCGCTACGCCCCAGTTGGGTTCAGACGGAAGAGACGTACGAACGGAACATCGGTTCTCTGGTGAGAGGCCCCGCGGGACCGAGCGGAAATCTGTGGAGCTACGTTGATGTTGACGACCTAGCCGACGCCATCGTTGCGGCTACTCAGTCGAGACTTGCCGGTCACGAGGTCTTCTATGTTGCGGCTGCGGACAATATCGGAAGCAGAGACTTCGAAGAGATGCTGCATCAGATCTACGGCGACAAAATCGAACTGCGACCCACGTCGCGCCCTGACGCGTCAGGTATCTCGTGCGAAAAAGCGCAGCGAATGCTCGCCTGGACAGCGAAGCATTCGTGGAAGGACTATCTGGACGCCGAGGGAAGATCACTCTCGCGCGACTGAAGCCCGTTGCGCTGAGACTCCGGTCGCGATACGTATATATACGTGACGAGGCGCCCACTTTCCCTGCCGATCACGTTTAGGCAGATCTGTTCACTTCTCAGTGGACTTTTCTCACAAGATAAGGTAAGGTCCAAAAGAAGGGGGAGGGTTGGCTGTATTGACCGTTCTCTTGCTGGGAGATCAATAAGCAAATTCCTAAGGGGGGGCATACAACATGAATTACATTCGGACGCGGTACCTGCGGTTCTTGGTATTGGCGGCATCGTTAGCGCTCGTGAGCGTGTTCGTGCCGGAGATTACCAATACCGCATCAGGTGCCACCGGCGCGACGTTCACCGTCGCTCAGGCGTGGGGAACCATCCCTGACAACTTCAATCCATACGCACCTTCGGGGTCGAATGCACCGGGCACCGAGAGCTGTCTCTATCAGTCGCTCTATTACATCAACGCGGCCACTGGCGCGTACACCCCACTGCTCGCCACCGGCTACAGCTGGAGTTCTAACAACTTGGTATTGACCGTTACCACTCGCAGCGGTGTCACGTGGAGCGACGGCAAGGCCTTTTCGGCGGCTGACGTGGCGTTTACGTTCAACTACCTAAAGGCCAATCCCACGCTCGACACGAATGGCATTTGGAGCAGTTCACTCAGTTCGGTCGCGGCGACGGGTCCGAATACCGTGACGTTCACTTTCTCCAAGCCTGACGTGCCGGAAGCGGTCGCCATTCTCTTTGGGACTGACGGCGCACCGACCGACATCTTGCCCCAGCACATTTGGTCGACCATCACCGATCCGGCGACCGCCACCAACACGACGCCTGTCGCCACTGGTCCGTTTACGCTGACGTCGTCCTCGGGTACATCGGTCGTCTACACGAAGAACCCGAACTACTGGGACCCGAGCAAGCCCTCCATTGGGTCAGTGGTCTTCAACTCCGTTGACTCGGACACGACGGCTGAACTCGAACTCGAGAACGGCACGATCGACATGTCCTACGACTACATCACCGACGCGGCGAAGACCTTCGTTGCGAAGAATCCGGCACAGAACGTCTACTTCTGGCCATCGGTGAGCGCGAACTATCTGTACATGAACGATGCCAAGGCCCCGTTCAACAACGTCGCGTTCCGTAAGGCCGTGGCCGAGGACATGAACACGAAGTTCATTGCGTCACGGGCCTACTTCGGCGCCCTGTCGCCGGCGACCGGTGGCGCGGAGTCGGCACTCGTCGGGCCCCAGGTGTCGCAGTGGTTCTCCACTTCGCTGAAGAACCTTGAGTACACCTACAGCGTGAAGAAGGCCAAGGCCACGTTGAAGGCGGCGGGATACAAATGGTCGAAGAGCGGCCAGCTTGAATCGAAGTCGGGTAAGGCGTTCTCCCACATGACAGTCCTCATTGGAGGACCCGGTTGGACGGACTACATTTCGGCGGCCGACAACATTTCCAATGAACTCAAGTCCATTGGCGTCGACACCACGGTGGTTCAAGAGCCGTACTCGACCTACGCCAACGACCTCGACAAGGGGCTCTACACCTTCGCCGAATCGTGGGGTAACGGCAACTCTTCGACGCCGTATTACCAGTACTACTACATGTTCGATCCGAGTGTCTCTGCTCCGATTGGCAAGGTAGCGACGACCGACTGGGAGCGTTTCACCTCTCCGGCAATCACCAAGGCGCTCAACGCGTACTCGGGGAGTAGCAGTGCCTCCGTGCAAAAGGCCGCGATGGCGACGATTGAAAAGACGGTGCTCACCGACGTTCCGCTCGTCGCGCTCACGGGACGTGGGAACTGGCTTGACTACCAGACCAGCTCGTTTACCGGCTTCCCATCAAAGACCGATCCCTACAACGACGGCAGTGCGTCGGACCAGGAAGGCGCAATGTTGGTCTACCTCAACGTGACATCAAAATAGTGAGCTCGGGTCCGGGCACTCGCCCGGAGTGAGTACACACCGTCGTGGGAGCGGCCCAGCATTACAGTGGGCCGCTCCCATGCGGTAACGGCAGCGGATGAGAACGGTGGACACGTGCGGTATTTGTTGAAGCGCTCGGGAGCCTTTGTGGTGACCTTGTGGATTGCCGTCACGGCGAACTTCGTCCTGCCGCGGCTGATGCCGGGCAACCCGGTCGAGACAATGTTCGCGCGCTACCAGGGCAAGGTGAGCCCGTCCGCCATTCACTCAATGGAGTTGGAGTTCGGTCTCAATACCAAGACCGGTGAGTTGGGCCAGTACGTGGACTATCTTCGCCACCTGGCGTCGGGAAATCTCGGCGTCTCCTTTTCTTATTTTCCCGCACACGTCAGCACCCTTATCGGTGAGGCCCTTCCGTGGACTCTTGGATTGGTTGGCTTCGCGACGATCCTCGCGTTCATCTTTGGTACCGGTCTTGGACTCTTCGCGGCCTGGCGACGCGGCAGCGCGGGCTGGAAGCGCGGCTCTATCGCCGACTCCGTCCTCGTACCCTTCGGCTTGCTGCTCGGCGCACTGCCCTCTTTCTGGATCTCTCTTATTTTGTTGTACTTCGTAGCCTTCAAGTTCGGGTGGTTCCCGATCGGCGGGGGTGTGGCGGCGGGCGTCGGACTTCTCACCGGACCCGGATTCGTCTCGCTCATTCACCACGCGGCGCTACCCGCCATCACGCTCACGTTGATCTCGATGGGGCTGTGGATTTTGTTGATGCGCAACAACATGCTGAGCGTGCTCGGCGAGGACTACGTGAAGTTTGCTCGCGCGAAGGGCCTACGCGATCGCACGGTGGCCGTTCACTACGCGGCGCGCAACGCAGTCTTGCCAGTGTTCGCTCAGCTGGCGCTCGCGCTCGGAATTGTGGTCGGGGGACAGGTCTTCATCGAGATCGTTTTCTCCTATCCCGGCATCGGCTTCTTGCTCTTGAACGCCGTGGAGAACCAGGACTATCCCCTCATCCAGGGAATCTTTCTGATCTTCACGGTCGCCCTCTTGCTCGCCAACTTCCTCGCGGACGCTGTCTATGTTCTCGTTGATCCGCGTGTGCGCGTCGGAGCTCGCCAATGAACTGGCGCGAGTTCCGTCACAACCGCCGAGCGATGATCGGCGCTTGCATATTGGCGGCCTTTATTGTGATGGCTCTTTTCGCGCCGTTGATTGTCCCGTACGCGCCGACGGCCACTCGCTTTACGCCGAATCTTCCTCCCAGTGGGCAACACTGGCTCGGCACGACCATCAACGGTAATGACATCCTCTCGCAAGTCATCTGGGGCGCCCGAGCGAGTCTCTTCGTGGGTTTCGTGTGCGCCACGCTGATCAGCCTCATCCAACTGGTGATGGGTGTCTTTGCCGGGTACGTCGGTGGTTTCATCGATACCGTCGCGAGCGCAATCACCAACGTCTTTCTCGTCCTGCCGTCACTGCCGCTACTCATTATCCTCGCCGCCTACCTCCAGGGCGGCAGTGTCTTCGTCTTGATTGCCGTCATTGTGGTGACGGGATGGGCGTGGGGAGCGAAGGTGCTTCGGGCGCAAGCCATCACCCTGCGTGAACGACCATTTGTTCAAGCCTCGCGCGTCTCGGGCGAGAGCCGCTGGCACATTGTGCTGACGCACATCGTGCCCAACATGCTCGGCATCATCGTCTCGAACTTCTTTGGCGCGGCTCTCTTTGCCGTGTTGGCCGAGGCGGGTCTCGAGTTCATCGGGCTCGGCAACATCAATGACGTCACCTGGGGCACGATGCTGTACTGGGCGCAAGAAGGCAACGCCATCTTGCTGGGTGAGTGGGTGTGGCTCCTCGTGCCCGGTATCTGCCTGGCGCTCGTGGGTACCTCCCTCGGACTGCTCAATTTCGCCGTGGATGAAATCGCGAACCCTCGACTGAGGCGGCAAGCGTGAGCGCCCTCCTGGAGATTCGCGACCTCACCGTCGGTTACGGCTGGCGTTTCCCCCCAGCCGTAACGGCGGTGCGCGACGTGAGTCTGACGGTGCACGCCGGCGAGGTCGTGGGCGTCGCGGGCGAGTCGGGGTCGGGCAAGTCGACACTCGCCTTCGCGGCGACCGGTCTGCTCGATCCACCCGCGCGGATACTTTCGGGTTCGGTTCGTTTCGACGGAGATGAAGTCACCGAGATGAGTCGTGAAGAACTGCGCCAAATGCACTTCCAGTCCGCCTCGATGGTCTTCCAGGCCTCCATGAACGTGCTCAACCCGGTAACGCGCATCGAGTCGCAGTTTCGAGACGCCATGGCGGCTCACGGGGTGAGCTCGCGCCAAGAGGCGCGCAAGCGAGCCGAAGAAGCCTTCGACTTGGTGAAGGTGCCGCGGCGATACCTCGACGTCTACCCGCACCAACTCTCGGGCGGAATGCGTCAACGCGCCGTCATTGCTCTCGCCCTCGTGATGCGACCGAAGCTGCTGGTACTCGATGAGCCGACGACCGCGCTCGACGTGGTGGTCGAGCGAGCCATCCTTCAGTCGCTCGACGAGCTGCGCCGCGAGCTCGGTTTTGGGGTGATATTCATCACGCACGACCTCTCGCTGCTCGTGGAGATCGCCGATCGTATCGCCATCATGTACGCCGGACGGCTCGTGGAAGAGGCGCCCGCGCGCGAACTATACGAGAGTCCGAAGCATCCTTACAC
>JBAQZL010000143.1:0-5462 GCA_049790955.1 Acidimicrobiales bacterium | reverse complement strand
CAGTACTTCGATGGCGTAGGCCAAGCCGACGGGTCCGAGGGAGTTGGCGAGCGTCCCGAAACTCTTCAAGGCCGCGACGTCGACCTTGGAGCAGATGGTTCGCATGTCATCCAGCGAATCGCACGAGACGCCCGCGCGGCCCACCTGGGAGCGGGCGAGCCGGTGATCGGGATCAAGCCCGAGCTGGGACGGAAGATCCCAGGCGAGCAGCAGCGACTCCGCGCCGAGTTGCTGGAGCAGGTTGAGTCGATCGGCCGTCATCTCGGGCGAGCCGTGGCCGGTGTACATGCGGAACTCCGGACGGAAGGGGCCGCCGTGTCGTCGACGCGACTCGCGCCAGTGCTCCAAAGCGGGATGCGCACTGGCCCGCTCGTCCGGGTACCACTCAGCGATAGGGAGTGCGGCGTCGTTCGTTCGAGATTCGCTCATCGACGTTGTCGCTCGAGCGCGAAGTTGACACATCCGATCACGGGCACGACCGGACGTCGCTCAAGGTAGTCCACCGCTACTTGATTACCACAGGATTCACTGGCGATCCGGCCCCCGCGATGACCTTGAGTGGCGCGGCCACGTAGACGAAGTCGTACTGACCATCCTCCGCGCAGTCCTCGGCCAGCTGGTCGAGGGATGCCATCTCGGTCATCGAGACGCCGAGGTTTCGCATCAACGCGCCGTGCAGCGTCATGATGAAGCCAGTTTGGGGATCGGCGTTCGTCTCGTTCGCGAAGGAATCGGTGACGAGATTGGGAATCTCCATCTCGCGAAACCACTCAACCAGCTCCGGACTGTATCGAAGACCGGGCTCGCGCAGATCGGCGAAGAACGCCGCCTGACCGACCTCTGAGTAACGACCGAGCCAACCGGTCCGCAACACGATGACGTCGCTCTTTCGAATCTCGGTTCCCTGCGCCGCAGCGCACGCGAGGAGGTCTTCGAGGTCCACCAGTTCGCCGGGCTCCATTCGTTCTCGACCGCGAAACCTCGCGACGTCGAGTAGCACGCCTCGCGCGACGACGCCGCGTTCGGCGGTTGACATGACGCTCGCCTTGGACAGACCGCCAATGGTCGTCATGGCGTCGTAGCCGTTCCAGATCTTGTCGTCGTACCAGACATGCCCCAGCGCGTCGTACTGCGTGGAGCCTTGGAGGAAGCAGAACATGGCGTCGTCGGCGTACTCCATGTCGCCCGGGAATGACGGTCCTCGCCCGGCCAGGTAGTGACCCTTGTCGAGCACCATGAAGCGCTGCGCCCCCACTCGCCCGGGGAATACCGGATCGCCCTTCGGATCGGCCATCGGCATCTGCAGCGTGAAGACCTTCCCCTGACGCGCGCTCGCGAGCGACTCGAGGATCACATTCGGCGTGAGGTAGTTAAGGGCGCCGACCTCGTCGTCCGCACCCCACTTGCCCCAGTTCGTGGGTGAGTCCTTCAAGAGCTCGCCAACGCTCCTTGGACGGCTGTCCTCACTCATCGTGTTCCCCCTTGAGACGACTCTTTCGATCCATCCTCCACCCCTCTCGAACTTCAGTCGCTGTCACTCCACTTGGTAAAGCCGAGCTGGCTCGGATCAGGAAGCATGTCGGCGTCGCTCCGTCGCTGTGCCAGCTGCCAGCGCCCCTCGACGTTGATCAGCGCGTCGGTATAGACCGTCTGGAGCAGTGGTCGCGGCGCTTCGCCCTTTCGCACGCCGAGCAGCAGAACGTAGACCGAGCCATCGATGCCAGTGGCTGAGGGCGTCAGAAGAACCTGATTATTCCAGTGTCGGGTCTGCACACCCTGTTTGATCCATCGATCAAAGTGATCGGCGGCGAAGAGCTTGAGTCGGTCGCGACCTTGGCACTCACCAAACGTTGACGAGGAGTACACGCCGTCTTCTGCGTAGCACGACGCCCACGCGTCGCCGTCGCCGCTGTCAATCGCTCGCGCGTAGCGCGCATAGAGACTGTAGACCGCCAGCGTGTCCTCGACACCGACTTCACTCATGACTGCCCTCCTTCGATGCCCCACACACTGAATCGATCATGAATCGCGGCTCCGTCGCTCAAGCGCCATCGAACTGGCGCTTGAGCTCGGGCACGCCCTCGGTGATCGCATGGATCCCGCACATGGCGACCACCTCGAGTACCTCGAGCAGCTCGCCCTTGGTGGCGCCGTGGGCCAGCGCCCCGCGCACGTGGCGACGGATGGCCTGCTGATTGAGATGGGTGGGCGATGCGCTGATGCCGAGATAGATGAGCTCTTTCACCTTCGGGGAGAGCGCGCCCTTGCGCCAAGGGACCGCTGTGAACTTCATGAACCCCTCGAGGAACTCAGGGTCGTTCTCGGCTACCGACTGCAATGTCTGATCCCAGTAGCCGCGCAACTCGACGAATCGCTGGCGCAGCTCGTTCGAGACTTCTTGTGGGGCTGCGCTCAACGCCTCCCCTCGATTCGCCAGCTCGTCGAGAATAATCGGCACCGACTCGGTCATCGTACCCAGACCGATCTCGGCGACGATCTGGAGGAGCTCCAGCACTTCGTCACGCGTGGCGCCGTGGCCGATTGCGTTCACCATGTGCACCCGAACGCCGGCGAGATAGAGGTGGGTGGTCGACACGTCCATGGCGAGATAGAGGAGCTCTTTGACCTTCGGTTCCAAATGGCCCTTGCGCCAGGGAACCGACGACCAGTCGATGTAGGCATCGAGGAGATCGGGGTCATACTCCAGCACGCTCGCCCAGACCGCTTCGTCCCAGAATCCGCGCTCGGCGACGAATCGCTCCTTGATCTCCACTTGCCGCTCAGACAGTGACATTGGGCCCCCTTCATATCGACGTCGGTCACCCGCTATCGGACACCTCTCTATCACAGACCACTCCGTCCGACACGTTTTTCTCACTGGTTACGTCACTACATCCTTATATTCATAACGGTTTAACCAACAACTCTCATATTGTCAGTCAATAAAAGCGGTGCCACGAAGGAGGCGGCGAGCCGTTCGAAACGTCGACGCCGAGGCGACGCGGACGCCAGCCTCGCCGTCGGTGACGTGCGCTTCAACACTCGTCACCCCCTTGTTGTGCCCGATGCGGACTCGATCTGACGCCACGCGAGTGAGCATCGATGGAATCGTCCCCGAGATGTTGCATGCCGCGGCAAGGCACAACAGTCCGGTGCCGGGAAAGGCGTGATGGACGCGCCCCATTGACAACGCCCGCGCCGCGATGTCGTACTCTTCGATCGCGACCGCCGTGCCCGAGGCGGCCACGAAGTCGAGCGGCCTACCCACTACAGCGACCCGAGGTATTGCCGGGGACTCGGCGTCAGCGGTAGCGGCACTGGCGAGTCCCAAGAGTTGGGCTCCGAGCGCGCGCAGCTCCCTTAGCTTTGTGAGTAGTCCCCTGTCTTCGTTCAATGCCGCCGAGCCCTCGACTCCCCTCAGCCCGAACTGCGAGGCTTCGACGAAGACGTACGGCCCCGACACGTCGACGATGCTGACGGCAACGTCACCCCAGCTGGTCGTCAGCACATCGAGGGGCGATCTGGTCGGCAGCACGTGTCCGTTCACCGATCCCCCGGGATCATGCCAGTCAAGCTTGATAGGCGCACCGGTACCAGGCACACCAGCGATGGCGAACTCGCCCTCGACCGCGGGACGGCCATGAGCGGTGGGCACGTGCGCCGTGACCCGACGGTTCGTATTGAGGTTGAGGAGCGCAATCTCGACGACCGGGTCGTCTGCGGTCACGAGTCCCTCGTACATGGCGAAAGGGCCCACCGCCGCGGTGAGGTTGCCGCAGTTGCCTCCCCAATCGACCACCGGTCGCTCGACGCCCACTTGGGCAAAGAGGTAGGCGATCTCGACCCCGTGATCGCGCGGTCGAGACTCGACGGCGACGATCTTGCTCGTGGACGAGTGCGTGCCCCCCAATCCGTCGATCTGCATGGGATCGGGACTTCCCATGAGACGAAGCGCAAACGTGTCGCGCATGTCGAAGTCAACGGGTAGGTCCGAAAGGGCCATGAAGACGCCCTTGCTCGTGCCACCACGCATCAACGAAACATCGATCTCAGTCACACGAAACTCTCAGTGGGGTGAGGGCTACGTGACGTCGCGTGGCCCTAAGGGTGTCTTGGTCACGCAGCCTAGGACGCACGTGCGGTCCAGTCGGAGGCTTTCTGTTCACGGTTCGCGCCAGAGCATTCCCGCGAAGACGTGCGCCTTGGGGAAGTTCGAGATGGCCGACACCAGGCACTTCGTTACACGAGGGCACGCGACGCTCAAGACGTCGTTGTCTGTCTGCGGCGCTCCGAGTTCCCAACTCCAGCTGAGTCCTCCATCGGAAGTGGAGTAGACGTCGCCGTACGAAAGGCCCATTGTGCAGGCCTCACGCGTCGTGCACGAGACCGCATTCTGACCCACCGCGTTGGGCGTACGCGCACCGGTCGAAGCGAAGGGATTGGTGTAGCTCCACGACTTCCCGCCGTCGCGCGTGACCCACTTGAAAGGCTGGGTGGTGCCGGTCATGTTGAGGTGGCCGATGTAGCCCCCGGCAACGCAGAAGAGCGGGGACCCACAGGAAATCGCGGACAGGCCGGTCGGCGTCACGCTATTGCGTTCATACGATGTGAAGTTCGCGGGCACCGGGAGCGCCCGCCACAGACGACCGGTATCACTCGATGCGTAAACGCGAGCGGTCGTGTTCTGAACCGCAAAGCACGATGACTCGTCGACGCAGTCAAGCCCCGCAATCGAGCCACCAACTGGCTGGGGCGGCAGCGTGGCCGGAGTAAAGAACCGCCCCGCGGTGTTGGTCACGAGTATGAAGCCAGTCGTTCCGGTCGTCCCGCTGACGAGGCAGTACGTTGCGCTGAGACAGCTGACGTCATTGAACCGAAAGTTGGCGTTCCCCGGCGTGCGACGTCGATAGACCCGAATCCAGCTCCGACCGCCGTTTGTCGATCGGTAGATCGCGGCGCCGACGCTCGGCGCGGCACCGAGCGTCGCGATGGCGAAGCAGGTCCCGTTCGCCACGCAATCGAGCGACGTGAACCCGTATCGACCGACCTCTTCGGGTTGGTAGACCTGCCATGTGAGCCCCGCGTTGTCACTCACGATCACCTCACGCGAGAAGGCGCTCACGCCGACGCAGTGCGTCGCGGTGAAGCAACTGAGCGCGGCGATCGCGTCGCCGTTGCCGGGGACGGGCCCAACGCTCCAGGTCTGGTCCGCCGCACCGGCGTCGGTCAAAAGGGGCGCCGCTACCATCGCGAGCGCACATAGAGAGGCCAGAAGGCTTTTCGCCGTGAGCTTCGAAAGCGGCGCCCTACGCCCTGGTCGTACGCGCTCCATCTTGCCCGACGACCTACATTTTCTCCATATTCAGGAGTCTATTTATCCTGGCCTCTGGCGGTGAGGCAGGGTTCGAAGATACGATCTAAAGATGTCCGACAATGTGTTCGAGCTTCGCGGAGGAACGGCA
>JBAQZL010000142.1:0-1843 GCA_049790955.1 Acidimicrobiales bacterium | reverse complement strand
ATGTCAGTGACGTAGGCGCCGCTGCCACTCGCCACGGTGTAGGGAAGGCCGCCGACCGAGCGAAACGATCGCACGGGAGAGTCCACTCCGCCCGGAATGACTGCCTGGGCTCGATCGAACCAGGCTTCGTTCTCCTTCAACGACCCAGCTCCTCCGCGAGCTCGCGCGCGAAGTAGGTGAGGATGAAGTCCCCGCCGGCGCGTCGCACCGCCGTCAGCTGTTCGATCGCGACGGCCGTGCCATCGATCCACCCGTTTGCGGCGGCCGCTTTGATCATCGCGTACTCGCCGCTCACGTGATACGCAGCAAGTGGCACGTCCAGCTCGCGGTCTAGCTCCTTCAACACATCGAGATAGGTCGTGGCGGGCTTCACCATGATGATGTCCGCGCCCTCTTCCACGTCGAGTCGAGCCTCGAGCACCGCCTCGCGACCGTTGCGCGAGTCCTGCTGGTAGCTCTTTCGATCGCCCCCGCCCGCGATCTGGACGCCCACGGCTTCGCGGAAGGGCCCGTACAGTCCACTCGCGTACTTGGCGGCGTAGGCCAGGATGATCGTCTCGTGGTAGCTCGCCTCTTCGAGGGCGCTGCGAATCGCTCCGACCTGGCCGTCCATCATGCCGCTTGGCGCAACGACCTGGGCCCCGGCTTCGACTTGGGCGAGAGCCACTCGCGCGTAGAGCTCGAGGGTTGCGTCGTTGTCGACGGTGCCATCGGTGCGCAATACCCCGCAGTGTCCGTGGCTCGTGTATTCATCGAGACACAGGTCGGCCATGAGGACGACGTCGTCGCCGAAGGCGTCGCGAAGGCTGCGTAGGGCCACTTGGGCGATACCGTCGCGGCCCCAGGCGCCGCTGCCGAACTCGTCCTTGGTCGCGGGGACGCCGAAGAGGATGACGCCGGTGACCCCAGCACCGAGCAGCGCCTTCACCTCGTCGTGGAGCGAGGAGAGGGTGTGCTGGTAGTGCCCGGGCAGCGAGACGATGGGATTCGGTTCGCTCAAGCCCTCGGCGACGAAGAGCGGCGCGACGAAGTCGCTGGGTGTCAGCGTCGTCTCAGCGACCAAGCGGCGAATCGCAGGCGTGCGACGAAGGCGCCGAGGACGTTGGGCGGGAAACACGGACTTAGCCTAGGGCTGTAGCCGTTGGCCGTTTCCGGCGTCCGGCTAAAGGCTGTCTAAATGTTCGCGGAGCTGTGGTCCCCAGCCTTCGAGCACCCGCGGGTGGTGACGCTGCACCACCCCTGCCGTGGTCGCTCCTGGCACGACGACGAGGGTTCCCTCACTGACGAAGTCTTCGGCAACCAGCCACGCCGAGGGTGCGCCGATGAAGATGACGTCCGCCTCGCGCAGCGTCGCCTCGTCCGCACCGCTCAGGTCGGCCGGGATGGTCTCGTAACACGCGAGCGTCTCGACGAGGATCCCGCGGCTGAGCAACTCAGTGGCGAGTTCATCGCGCATCGTGGCCGCACCGAGCAGCAGCACGGGACCTTCGTCGATCGATGGGGCGAGCTCAACGGCGCCGCTGTCTCCAATGACTCCGACCTCGACGTTCTCTTCCTCCAGCGCGTGCGCCGTCGCAGTACCAACCACGAGGACGGTCCCATTGAGAGCGAGCGCTTGTCGCGCCAGCGACGCATAGAGCGCGCTCCGCGCGCTCGTCACGACCAGATAACGGAACTGACCGAAGAAGTGGCTCTCGCGCAGGACGCTCATCACCTCATCGGATTCAAAGAAGCGGGTCGCGGTGAGCGGCACCTCGCGCACCACCGCGCCTTCGGGGAGCCACCCGATCAGTGCGTCGTTGTGCCCACGTTCTCGGGTCACGACAACCTTCATCTAGCCCAC
>JBAQZL010000141.1:0-43437 GCA_049790955.1 Acidimicrobiales bacterium | reverse complement strand
ACTTGATCCTGCCGCCGTCGAGGACGAACTGCGTCGGCGAGAACGTTAAACGACTCCGACTACGCCGAGCGAAGTTGGTAGGCGGTCATCGAGAGCGAACCCATCTCGTATCCGTCAATGATCGTCGTCGCTGGCGTCTTCGCGGCGGCCGCCAAGCCGGCGACGTAGGCGAGTGGCAAAAAGTGATCGGGCGTTGGCACCGCCATCGCGTAGTCGCCGTGGGCGCTCGCGGTGCCAAGTTCGCTCGCGTCGTGGGTCATGATGTCGCGCATGGCGTCGTCAAATCGATGCGCCCAGTCCGTGCCTTGGCCGGGCGAGTGCCAGTCGACGAGACGAAGATTATGCACGACGTTGCCGCTGCCGATGATGAGAACACCTTCTGAGCGAAGTTGGTGCAGTTTGACTCCCAGGTTGAAGTGGTAGTCGAAAGGCAGTTCGGCGTTGATCGAGAGTTGTAGGACGGGAACGTCAGCGCTGGGGTACATGTGTCGAAGTACCGACCAGGTACCGTGATCGATGCCCCAACTGTCCGCGTCGAGCCCCACGTACGTCGGCTCGACAATGTCGGTAATACGTTGAGCGAGTTCGGGGTTACCGGGCGCGGGGTACGTGACGTCGAAGAGAGGCTGAGGAAATCCGTAGAAGTCGTGAATGGTGCGCGGCACTCTCATCGCGGTCACGGCCGTGATGTTCACGTACCAGTGAGCCGAGACGACCAGGATCGCCGTCGGCGTGGGCATCGAGGCCGCGAACATTGACCACGCGTCGGTATAGCGGTTGTGCTCGATCGCGTTCATGGGGCTGCCGTGACCGATGAACGCGGCGGGCATCACGCCAGTGGCGTCGGGCACAGTGTGGCGCTCGGCGTCGGGGACACCTAGGCGCTCATACGTTTCCTCAGTAGACATCGCGACCTCGTTTTTTCTTCAGCGTATCGGTCGCACTCGCGGTCTATCGCTTTTCACTACCCGAGTGACGTCTTCGACCTCTTGTGGCTGCGTCGGCGAATTTCCTGAGAGATGTCTGCCCAGTCGGGTTGCCAGTGCTCGCGCAGCGACTCTTGAAGCGGCTGTGCAAACTGCGTGAAGTCGAGGTCCTTCGTTGTCTTCGCGATGGTGGCCACCCACCCGACTCCCACGACGAGTGAAGTGATGGTTCGGATCGTGTAGCGCAGCCGGTCCTTTGGCTCACCTTCGAGTTCGATGAGATTGGGAACGATGACCTCTGTCTTGACAATCTGATTCACCACCGCCGTGCGTATCGCGGGGTGGTGTACGGAGGCGAACGCCATCTCCATGATGAAGTTGCGGCGTGGTGCGTACTGATCACTGGCTTCAGAGCGAAGGAGCTGAGTCAGATAACCGTCCTCAAGCAGCGAAGCCATGTCGTTGAGATTCATCCAACGCTCACCGACCATATCGACAAAGGATCGAATGACAAGATCTTCCTTTGACTTGTGCGCCTTGTAAATTGCGGCCGGCGAACAGTTCGCGCGTCGCGCGATGCGAGAGATCGTGGCTCGAACGTAGCCGCTCTTTCCGATCACCGCATAGGTAGAGCGCGACAATTCCATCCTCAGAGTGTCATCTGACGGCAAAGTTATTCGCACATCCGTTTCCAAGGTCTGCACAGAGCTCAGAGACGACGCATCCGCCGCCCTCGACGTCAACGGACTCGAGCTCAACACATCGACCATGAGCTTTTCGACCGCGTTTTGGTACCCGTTGTCGTGACCGAACATGGCTTCGGAATAGAGGCGCGATAGGGCCATCCCGAAAAGGACGACGGTGCGGGTAAAGATCGCGCGGGACTGTTCGGACGTTCCTCCGTCAGGCTCGAGGTACGCCGCGATGAAGCTCTCGCACTCTTCGAGGAGCGGAGGAATACGTCGAGCAAGGAGAAAGACTTCCAGCGCGGCCAGGTCGGAGTTATCGGCGACGCGAAGTCGCTCGAACAGAGCCCCAATGCTCTGCGCGTCGGGGCTCTCGGCAGCGTTCATGGAGAGTTCGATCAGCGAGACCAGTCGCTCGCGCAGCTTCGAGATCCATAGATCTACCAGCATCTCTTCGACGTCTTCGTAACGCGCGTAGGTGGCGCCGTGGGTAAGCCCCGCGGCGATTCCCACTTCTCGTAGCGAGAGGCGATCCACCCCTACGCGGATTATCTCGTCGATTGCTGCTTGACGAATGGCCTCGTCGTTCATGAGTGCCCGGGCACTCCGTTGACGGTTAACCCTCACGTTTGCGGTCATTTCTACCGCCCTTTCTCTCAAATTTTCACGGAATCCGAAAGACGGGAGAGAAATTACAAGTGAGAGATCGCACTTTCAAGTGGTTGGAATTCGATTTTTTAGTCCAGTGCATTCTTTTCGTGGATCTGTCCTCGGGTGCCAGCCGGGATGACTGGCTGGCACGCCTACGTCGGCGACTCTGCAGCTAACGCGCGTCCGACAATGTCGACGATCCCGTCGAGGGAGTTGGTGGCGTCGACTCGCATGCCCCGTTCGTCTACTGCGAGGGGTTCGAGCGTGGCGAACTGCGACTCGAGAAGCGAGGGCGACATGAACGAGTGACGACGAGACGCGACGCGCGATCGTGCGACATTGAAGGGTGCATCCAGTTCCACAAAGAACGCCGCGGGCGCGTATTCGCGCAGTACGTCCCGGTACGCACGCTTCAGCGCCGAGCACGAGGTCACGGTCCGCCGATTATCAGATGCCTCACTCCGAATCCGCTCACCAACGGCGCGCAACCAGGGAGTCCGGTCGTGGTCGTCGAGGGGGATACCGGAGGACAGCTTTTGAACGTTGCTGGCGGAATGCAGATCGTCCGCCTCGATGAAGACGTCACCCCAGCGCTCGGCCATCGCTTGGGCCACGGCGGTCTTTCCAGAACCTGCGACCCCCATGACGATGACGCACTGCGGTTCTTGCTGGGTTGGCGCTGTCACCGACTCGATGCCCGCGCCGACGGCTTCTTTACAAGTTGGCGTATGTAGTGACGAATCTCGTCGGGTGAGAATTCGAGGGTGGCGTCGCCAACCGTAAACTCGATCCGCTGGCGACGCTCATCTTCTGAAGTAAAGGCACGAGCGAACGTCCACACTTTGTCGGTTTGCGCAATATCGAGAGCCCGACTGCGCAGGTCATCGAGCGTGACGTTGAGGCGAAGATGCATCATGGGCGCCTGAATCTTGGTGGGGATCACCTCGACGCCGGGCACGTCTTTGAGTGCCGCGCCGATGGCGACGGAGTGGCGGTAGTAGCGACCCATGAGGGGCAGGCGTTGGTCGAGGACCGTTAGCGCGGACGCCGCGTAGGGCCACATGCCAAAGAGCCGACCACCGTGGCGAGTGCGCCAGACCGACACCTCGTCGATCACGTCGCGCTCCCCGGCGACGCAACATCCAGTGATTCCGCCAAGACCTTTGTAGAACGAGACATAGACGGTATCGAAAAGGGCGGCGATCTGGGCTGGTGACTTCCGATAGAAAGGCGTCGACTCCCAGAGACGCGCGCCGTCGAGGTGCGTGGCCGCGCCACGATCGCGGGCCCAACTGATTTGCGCGTTCAGTTCTCGCCAACTCGGCAACACTCCACCGAGGTCGCGCTGGGGCAGTTCGATCAGCAGGGTTCCCACGGGTTCGTGCACCAGCGAAAGGTTGGCGGTAGAGAGCGGTTCATTGCGCGGTCCGACGGGTATGGCGAAGAGATCGTGTAACTGTTGGTAGCCCCGCTCCTCATGGGAGTCGAGGTGACAGAACGGGTGAAAGGCAACCGACTTCGCTCCGCGGCGCTCGCCGTGCACGCGCAGAACGATCTGCTGGGCCATGGTCCCGCTCGGCAAAAACAGCGCCGCCGGCTTACCCAGGAGCGTGGCAACACGATCTTCGAGCGCTGTCACGACGCCACCCACGCCGTAGTAGTCAATGGCGCTGTTGGTGGGAATGGTCGCGAGAAGATCGTTGACGCGCCGCGGCCCGTGTCCGTTCAGGAATCGAGTACACGAAACCATCGCCGCGTCGAGTTTTTGGTCGCGCGACACGGGTGGCGCGCTCGGGCGTGGCGTCTTGGAGGGGCTCATGGCACTTCATCCTATTGAGAGAAGCGCGAGCATCTCGGGGCGTTGCGTCCTAGGGATGCGCTCGTTACAGTGGCGATGGCGATTGCCGATGTCCCGATGAATATTCCTCGAGAGGAGACAGAAGATGTCGAGAGATCCTTACGCAGACCTTCCCCCCGTCGCTTCGTTTGACGTGACGTCGGATGATGTTCACGACGGCCAGCCGCTCCAGATGGACCAAGTCAGCGGGCTGATGGGTTCGGGTGGAAAAGACGAGTCGCCACAGTTGTCGTGGAGTGGGTTTCCGGCGGAGACCAAGAGCTTCGCGGTCACGGTATACGACCCGGACGCGCCCACCGCCTCGGGCTTTTGGCACTGGGCCGTCTTCGACATCCCCGTGTCGACGAACTTCTTGCCGTCGGGCGCCGGTGACCAAGAGGGGAGCGGTCTGCCAGAGGGCGCCGTTCAACTCGCCAACGACGCGGGCATGAAGCGCTTCGTGGGCGCGGCACCTCCGGCGGGACACGGAGTACACCACTACTACGTCGTCGTGCACGCGCTCGACGTCGATACGTTGGGTTTGCCTGACACGGCGTCGCCCGCCTACTTGGGGTTCAACCTCTTCATGCACTCTCTGGCGCGCGCGAAAATCGTTGGGACCTACGAACAGAACTGAGCCCGCCGGCCCCGTGAGACCGGGGCCGCTCACTCTTACGGTCCTTGGCTGCGCGGGCTCGGCATACGACCCCGATCTCCAAGATCCGTGTTCGAGTTACTTGCTCGAGACGCACGAGGCGGCAGTGCTGCTCGACTGTGGATTCGGATCGTTTGCCTCTTTCCTCAATTACGCTCACGACTGTCGTCTCGACGCCATCGTCGTCAGCCACGCTCACGGCGATCACAGAGCAGACGTGGACGCATTCCTCTCGTTCACGTCGGCGTGGCGCGGTCGACCACGAATGATCGCTTCGCGCGAAACTTTGACCGCCATAAGCGATCAGGTGTCAACGAACGACGTTGAAATGATCGTTGTTGCGGATGGCAGCCTCTTCGAGGGTTCGGGTTTTCTCGTCGAGCTTTCGGCGACGACCCACCAAATCGCGACGTTGGCGATTCAGGTCACCATGAGAGACGTGCGGGTGGTTTATGGCGCAGACACTGGTCCCGGATGGCGCGTCCCTCCATCCTTTCAGCGGCCGGACCTCGCGATTCTCGAGTGCTCGCTCGAGGTGCGCGACGATCAGTCATCTCCGTATCACCTCGATGCGCGTGAAGTTGGGGACCTCGCACAGTCGCTCGACGCGCTACGGACCATGGTCACTCACGTGCCACCTCGCGGAGATGCTCTCGCCCGACTGAAACGGGCGAGAAGGGCTGCGCCCGAGCGAGATTTCCTGCTCGCGGTGACCGGTGAGAGCGTCGTCGTGGGCCCGGTTTTCGAACCGGACCTTTACAGGTAGTGGGGCGGTCGTTCGTCGAGATTGTGACGCAGTCGCGATAGCTCAGCCTTCAGACGTTCGACCTCGTCGCGTAGGGATCGGATCGTTGCCTCGAGTTCTTCGACCTTTGCATCGCGATCCATGACTTCACCTTTTCACATCCCGCTGCGTCGAAAGCCCGACACTCCATCCCCGCGCTGGTTATCGTAATGACGAGTTACCCACCGTGGGGTGACTTCAGGGGGGAATACAAATGACAGTTGAGGAACAAGACACGCGAGATCACGAGCGCTTGAGCGCGCTTGGATATCGCCAAGAGCTCTCGCGAGTGCTCTCACTCTTTGACAACTTTTCGGTGGCGTTTGCCTATTTGAGTCCCGTGGTTGGCATCTACTCCATCTTTGTGATCGGAGCCGGAGCAGGTGGGCCGCGCTACATCTGGACGATCCCGGTCGTCGTGGCTTTCATGACACTCGTCGCGCTCGTCTTTGGACAGCTAGCGAGTGAGTATCCCTTGTCGGGAGCGCTGTATCAATACGGCAAGTACAACATCGGACCGCGTTATGGCTGGTTCGTCGGTTGGATCTATGGCTTCGCCCTCCTCGCGACCGTCGCGTCTGTTGACTCGGGCATCGTTACCTACGTCACCGACCTCATGAACATCTGGTTCAAGACCGACCTCAATCCCGCGAACCACGTGACGATCTTCGCCGTCGTGGCAGTCGTCATCATCCTTTCGGCCATCATGAACTCGATCGGCGCAAAGATCCTCGGTCGCGTAGCTCGATATGGCGTGTACGTCGAAACGATTGGTACGTTCGGCGTGTTCATCGCTCTGGCGATTAAGGGTTTTCACCACGGCCTCGGCTACTTAGGGACCACCCAAGGCGTGCAGTTTGTGAAGACCAATCCCTTCGGCGTCAACTTCGGGGGTCACTGGCTCACCGGTGCCGCTTTGGTCGCCATTCTCGCCAACGTCTACATCTTCTACGGGTTCGAATCGGCCGGCGATATTGCCGAGGAAACGAAGGACGCGGGCCGACAGGTTCCAAAGGCCATGCGTAACGCCATTCTTTACGGCGGTATCGCCTCATTCGTCCTCGTTCTGGGACTTCTCCTCGCAATTCCCAAGACCGGCTTCACGAAAGTCATTGCGGGCGGTATTCCGGTCATCCTCGCGACCCTCCCCAGTTGGCTTCAGGACTTCTTTCTCGTCATGGTGATCATCGCCTTCTTCAGTTGCGGTACGGCCGTGATGGGTGCGGGCTCGCGCGTTACCTTTGCGCTGGCCAGAGATAACGCCATACCGGGCGCGAAGGTCTTAAAAAAGGTGACGGCGAAGCACCGTACGCCGAGGAACGCCATCTTGGTCGCCACGATAATCCCGTTCGCCTTCTTGTTGCTCGTCTTGATCAACCCGTCAAAGCCGGTGCACGTGTTGTGGTTCTACTACCCCGCTCAGGTCAACGCCCTCTTTGCCCTCGTGTCATTTGCCACCTCGGGCATCTATCTGTCGTTCTTTCTCACGGTGTTGGGCTCTTTCATCGCCGAGCGCAGAGGATGGAAGCCCAGTGGTCAATTCACGTTGGGCAAGTGGAGTACTCCGGTCACGGTGGCTGGCGGCATCTATCTGCTCTTAATGCTTCTCAACATCGTGTGGCCGAGTTCCCTGTCGAGCGGGCGAGGCGTGCTGTTTAACTACGGCTGGATCACGCTCCTCGTGATGTTCATCATTGTCGTCATCGGAGGGCTGTACGAGGCTCTGGCGCGTCCCGACCGGAAACCGAATCAAGAGAGTCTTCCTCACGAGAGTCTTCCCCAGTCGTGAGACTGGTTCCTCGATCGATAAGGAGCGAGTTGTCGGCAACTCGCTCCTTATCGTCGTGGGCAAGTAGAGAGTGAATTTCTGCCCGTGGTGCGGCACGCGCGTCGTCGGCGCCTACTGCATCCAGTGCGGGGCGGGAACCTCCGCTGACTCACTAGCGACGTCGACTCCGCCGCCAGTGACGACGTCGACCTCTCAGGTGGCGGCGGAGGGCGAGCACGTACCCGTCAATCATGAGGTCACCGCCAAGAACGCGAGCAGCGCGCGCATCACCAGTGTGGTGCAAGGACCGGAACGTCGCTCCTTGGTGCGTGAGACCCGCTGGGTCATGGTCGCATTCCTCGTGCCGGGAGTGGTCAGCGCGGTCCTTGTCCTCGCGGAACATATTTCGGGGGTCGGCGACATTGCCCGATTCGCCACGATCGTGCGCGGACATCCCCTCACCAACATGTTCCTCGGTATCCTCGCCTACCTGCCGGTGGCTGCGGTGGTGCCACTCGGACTCTTTCTTCTCGGCCGTACCGGACAAGATCGCCACGCGCTTGGTTTAGAAGCCCCGACCATCTCACGCGACGTCATCCCGGGCCTTGGTTTGGGGCTGGCGGCCTTTGGATGCGAGATCGTGCTGGTCATCATTCTTCGCGCAATTCTGATCGACTATCCGGGACTCTTTGTGAACGTCTCACTCAACCACATCCCGAAGTACTACGTCGTCTGGGGTATCGCGACGTCGGCGGTCACCGCGGTGACCGAAGAGATTCTCGTCAATGGATATTTGCTGACGCGCCTCAACCAGCTGGGCTGGAACCCACGGGCAGCACTCATCTTGAGTTTGATACTGCGCACGAGTTATCACATCTACTACGGCATCGGCTTTATTTTCACGGTGCCCTTTGGGTACTTCGTCACTCGATCGTTCCAGAAGAACGGAAAGCTAATGCGTCCCATCATGGCCCACTTTCTCTACGACGCGATCTTGTTCACGATCGTGATCCTGCACTGAGAACAGGGCGTGGGAAGCGTTGCTTTGTAGTCTGGGGAGAAACCCAACCCAACGAAAGGCAACCGTGGCGTACTGCCAAGTCTGTGGAGTTCAAGAGGTCGATGGTCAGAAGTTCTGTGCGTCGTGCGGCGCGCCGAGCGCTAGTCCCGCGACGGCGTCGAACTTTCCGTACACCCCGATGAGCCCGGTCTCCGCCACGACGGGGGAGACTATCGCCGGCTTCTGGTGGCGCTTCATTGCCTACCTCATCGACTCGATCATTCTCGGACTGGTGATTCTGATTCCACTGCGCGCGTCGAATCTCTCGTTCTATGCGACGTCCATCGCCCAAGTAGTGGCGGCTTTCCTGTACTTCGGGCTCTTCATTCGCTATCGGGGTCAGACTCCGGGTATGCGCCTCTTTCGGATGCGCTGTCTCAGTGCGGACCGCACCAAGGCCACCCCGTCGCAGGCCTACATGCGCGCCGCCGTCTACTGCGTTCTTTTGCTGGCCGGGAGCCTCTACCAACTGCACGTGTACACCCACCCAACGACGGCGCAGACCCACGCGTTCGATCGTTCGTTTGGGATTTACCTGCTGTTCTCCGTCCCGCACTACCTCGACTTGTTGTGGGCCGCGTGGGACAAGCAGCGCCAGACCCTGCACGACAAGTCGGCCGGTACGGTTGTCGTGCGGTCGACTTAAGGAAAGAGTCCGCGTAGTTTGGTGGCCTCGGCGATGCGCTCGACGCCCACCACGAGAGCCGTGTCGCGCAGAGCGACATCAAGTTGCAAGTGGCGCTCCCAGATGGAGTCGAAGGCCTCGTGCATGGTCTTTTCGAGTCGCGAATGAAAGAGGTCGGTCTCCCACATAAAGCCTTGAAGGTCCTGCGCCCATTCGAAGTATGAGGCCACGACCCCGCCCGCGTTGGCGAGGACGTCGGGCACGACGGGAATGTTCCGACTGCTCAAGACGCCAGCCCCTTCGCCGGTCGTTGGTCCATTTGCCGCTTCGACCATCATCGTGGCGGACATCTTTTCGGCGACCTTTTCGGTGATGACGCCACCGAGCGCCGCGGGAATAGCGATATCGCTCGGTATCTCAAAGAGCTGATCGGCGTGGACCTCTTCGGCGCCGGGGTATCCCATGATTGACTTCGACTCATCGAAGTGCACGGCCAGCTTTTCGGGGTCGATGCCCTCGGGAACGTGAATGGCTCCGTGAATGTCGGCGAGGCCAACGACTTTCATGCCGCGCTCGCTCAGAAGCTTCACCAGTGGGGCACCCACCTTGCCGTAACCCTGGATGACGACGCGCTGCTCTTGAGGACTGCGCTCGAGTTGACGCAGCAGTGCCAGCGTGCAGATCGTCACACCCAGTGACGTTGCCCCGGCGTGACCGAGCGTGCCGCCAATGGCCAGAGGCTTACCGGTGACGACGCCGGGCGTGTTGTGTCCGCGCAGCATCGAGACGGTGTCCATGATCCAACTCATCACCTGAGTGTCGGTGTTGATGTCGGGTGCGGGAATGTCGCGGTCCGGTCCGATCATCGGCGCGATCGAAAAGGCGTAACGACGAGTGAGGCGTTCGAGCTCGCCGCGTGACAGGGCCGAAGGGTCGACCTTCACTCCGCCCTTCGCGCCGCCGTAGGGGATGTTCACGACCGCGCATTTGATCGACATGTCGGCCGAGAGTGCCGCAATCTCATCAACGTTCACACTCGGATGAAAGCGGATGCCGCCCTTACCGGGACCGCGCGAGGAGTTGTGCTGGATCCGCCAGCCGGTGTACATATTCACGTCGCCCGAGTCCATGCGTACTGGAACCGCGACTTCGAGGATGCGCTCGGGAGTGACGATGCGCGCAATCATTCCGTCATCGAGGCCGAGAAGGTGACCCGCTTTTTCTATGAGGGAACTGATGCGGAGCCAAGGATTGAACTCGTCAGGATTCGCTTCGTGAGGACGCGTGACCACGTGTCACCAGCCTTTGTGATTGTCGAAAGCGCCGTTGCTTTCACCTCTAGGTTACGTGCACGCCGGGGGCGCGTGGCGACACGAAAGGCCAGTACGTGGTTCCGATACTGTGACACTGACGTGAATGGGGGCTCCATGAAGATCACAACCAACCTCGGCTACGCCGGAGGATTCAAACGGGCCGTCGCTGACGTCGCGGAGATGGAAAAAGCGGGACTCGATCTCGTGTGGGTGGCCGAGGCCTACGGCTTCGACAGCCCCTCCCTGATGGGCTACCTCGCGGCGAAGACCGAGACCGTGGAGATCGGGGCAGCGATTCTGCCGCTCTACACCCGCACCCCCACCCTGATCGCCATGACCGCGGCCGGCATCGACACGCTTTCTGACGGCCGATTTTCCTTGGGTCTGGGCGCCTCCGGCCCGCAGGTGATCGAGGGCTTTCACGGCGTTCCCTATACGAATCCCCTGGGGCGCACGCGCGAGATCATTGAGATCTGCCGTAACGTCTGGCGCCGCGAAGCACCTTTGGTGCACGAGGGCAAGAACTACACACTGCCGTTGCCGCCGGAACGCGGCACCGGACTCGGTAAGCCCCTCAAGATCATCGCTCACCCCTTGCGCGCCGAGATTCCTATCTGGGTGGCGTCACTCGGCGAAAAGAACGTCGCGCTGACCGCGGAGATCGCCGACGGATGGCTCCCAATCCTCTTCATTCCCGAACGCGCCGCCAGCGTGTGGGGAAGCGCACTCGCTGAAGGCGCGGGCAAACGAAAGGGACTCAGCGACCTCATGATCAGTGCCGGCGGGCTCCTCGCCATTGGCGAGGGCGACGAGGTTCGTCAGTTGCGTGAGTTTCAGCGCCCCATGGTGGCGCTCTACGTGGGCGGCATGGGCGCCAAGGGCAAGAACTTCTACAACGAGTTGGCCGTGCGTTACGGATTCGAAAAAGAAGCCGAACTTATTCAAGACCTCTATCTCGCCGGAAAAAAGCAAGAGGCCGAGGCCGCAGTGCCCGACGAGTTCTTGGAGATGACGACACTCTGTGGTCCAGCCAGCTACGTGAAAGAACGCATCGAGGCGTACCGCGAAGCGGGAGTCACGCATCTGCAGGTTCATCCGATTCCACTCGGCGACCAGAGTTCGGCGTCGCTGATTGAGGTCGTCAAAGAGATGGCCTGACGCCCCGGTGATGAACGCGTACACAGGTGAGGAATGGCGAAGAAACTTCGAGTAGCGATGGAGATTGGACCTCGAGGTAAGAAGGTCGCTGTCTGGGCGCCGGGGTGGCCCGGTCTTGAGCGCGGAGCGGCAACATTAGAGAGGGCGACTGAGAGACTGGTCGACTATCTACCTCGATACAAAAAGGTCGCGAAACTCGCGGGACTCGACGCCGAGTTCGCGACGATATCCGGCGTGACTGTGGTGGAGGAGTATCCGGGTACGGGCTCGACCGACTTCTGGGGAATCTCCTTCGCTTTTTCGAGCGTCGACACGCGAAAGATGACCAGCGAGCAGTTCGAACGCGAGCTCACTTTGATGCAAGGTTGTTGGCGATACTTCGATGACGTTCGTGCTCGCGTGTCACCCGAGATGTTGAAAGGCCCGCGCGGTGGAGGGCGAGATCGGGATCGAATCGTTCGTCACACCCTCGGCGCTCAGCAGGACTTTGCGAAGAAACTGGGCATGAAGACGCCCCAAAATTATGTGATTGTGGACGCCAAGGAACTCAAAGCATTTCGTAATGACTACTGCGATGCGATCCGGACACATCATTCAGAAGGTCAAATGGCTCGGTCATGGCCGTTGCGGTACCTGATTCGCCACACGGCGTATCACACGATGGATCATGCCTGGGAGATGGAAGACAAGGATCTCACCGTCTGAGGCCACGAAAACATTTGGTAGTGAGCGGAGTCACTTCCAGACGATCGGGGAGCAAGACTAAGCCGATGCGCTCGGACGAACCATCTTCCAATTCAGAAGAACGTCTCCCCGGGGGCCGACTCACCACTGTCATGCGAAATGGTGACACCGTCCGACGGCCCGGGCAGCCATGGAATAAGGACGTGCATGAACTCCTCCAACACGTGCGTGATCGCGGATTCCTGCTCGCTCCAGAACCGCAGGGTTTCGATGAGCAAGGTCGTGAGATCCTTAGTTACATCGAAGGAGATACCTCCGCTGCCGTGACTCCGTGGCCTGGTCCGTTGTGGAGTGACGAATTGCTCGCCGATGTTGGACGTGCAGTCGCGGGTTACCACCGCGCAGTCGCGGATTTCATTCCCGACGCGAACGCTCGATGGCAGTACCGTCCGCGTCCATTAGAGGCGGGGGAGATCATCTGTCATCACGACTTCGCTCCCTATAACGCTGTCTTCAATGATCACCAACTGCTCGGCATCATCGATTGGGACGGCGCAGGCCCCGGGACCGTACGAGAGGAGCTCGCCTTCCTCGCATGGCAATGGGTGCCGCTTGGACCACCGGATCTCAAAGAGCACGTTGGCTGTGATCCACAGATTGACGAAGTTGCGCGACTGCGCCTGCTTCTCGACAGCTACGGCTACCAAGACCGCGCAGGTCTCATTGACGCAGTCATCGAGCGGATCGAGATTTCACGTTCGGGAATAGAAGAACGTGCGGCCGTGGGTGATCCGCCGTACGTCTCGCTCCGGGACGAGGGCTATACGCGGGGCATGGAGCGGACGATCCAATATCTGATTGAGCGCGGTAGCCATTTTCAAACGAAGATCGAGTGACGCGCGCGAGCTCTTACTCGTAAGAGAGACAGCGACGTGCGACCTCAGCATCGAGGGGACAGAGCCCATCCCACATCTCGCTGGTCGGTTTCCACCAAATGAAACTTTTCAATTCGTCACTCGCCGCTAGTTCTGGAGCGTCGTCGAGAACAACGGTGAATACTGCGGCCAGGTACATGGTCGATTCGCCTCCGAACTTGAACTCTGCTCGCGCGACCAGCGAGGATCGGTTGGCCCGGATGCCAGTCTCTTCAGCGAGTTCTCTACGCGCGGCCTCGTGAGCTGACTCACCTGGTTCCAGCGATCCGCCCGGCAGTTCCCATTGCTGGCGACTGACATTGAAGCCGAGAAGTACTTGCTCGGCCCATACGACTACGACTAGTGAACAAGCGAACGATGGCGATCCGTCCAGATTCTCCGATGACGCCCGGTCGAGACGAACGAACGACTCAAGGCTTCCGCCATGCGCGTCGAACATTGGAAGTTCCGCCATGATCAGACCGTACAATGTCTCGCGTCCACGGACTCGGTCCGCATATCAGGTGAAGTTGGGTTGACCGACGTCTTGCCTCGTGCAGTCCGTGTCCAATTTGTCAAGACTCCTAAACCTGCCTACCCTGACGAGATGTCGATTGCAGATACGTCGGGTTGGCGTCACGAACCTGAAGGATATGACTGCCCTTTCTGCGAAAACATTGCAACGGGTCGGGGTGCCTTCCCCGTCGAAATGATTCATACCTACGATGATGTCGTCGTGAAGATGAACCCTCGTTGGAAGCCGACGAATCCTGGTGCAGCCCTCGTCATTCCTGTCAATCACTACGAAAACATATATGAGCTACCGGACGAACTCGGCGAGCCGATTCAGCGAGCCGTCCGAGAAACGGCACTGGCGATGAAAACAGCGTACGGATGCGACGGCATTTCGACGCGCCAACATAACGAGCCTGCGGGGAATCAGGACGTGTGGCACTTTCACATTCATGTCTTCCCTCGGTTCACGGACGACAAACTTGACGTCGAAGCCAAACTCGCCGATCGCAACGAAGTGCATCGCTTTGCGCAGATGCTTCGTGAGAACTGGCCAACTTGAGGGGTGCCGGTCGCTGACGGATAATCGATCACGTCAGGTGGCGCGCAAGAAAAGTGAGCGATGGCGGCTCTTGCTCCAAGAAGAACGCGGGCGTGTGGCAACCCGCAGAGAACAGCACCGTGTCGCCCCCCGGGAGCACGCTCGCGAATTTCTCGACCCCGGGGTGGAAAGGATCGTCAACTCCAGACGCAACTCGCACGGGGATGCCCCGCAGCGAGTCGGCGTGACGAATGACGTTACCGGCAGCGAAGGCTGACGCGGATGCGAACGCCCCCGAGTTAGCAGCGTGCGCTTGTGCATACGAAGTCCATACGGCGGGACTAATCGCCGCAACCGCCGCCACCAGGCCCGGATTCCGTTCAGCAATGGCGAGGGCCCCATACCCGCCCATCGACACGCCCATCATGCCGATCTTGTTGGGGGCAACGCCGAGTCCCTTGCGCTGACAGAGCGGGATCAGTTCGTCCACGACCATCGCCATTGGGTTATCGCCCGGATGGGGATTCCAGTATCCATTTCCACCGTCGACGGTCACCAACGCCATCGGCGTGAGTGACGCACCGTCTTGTCGCAGCGCTACTGCCTGAGCAGGAGTCATTCCGAACAGAGCGGTGGCGTGGTTATCCCCGTATCCGTGCAGCATCACGATCAGAGACAAGTGGCCGCCCGGTCGGTGGTTCGGCGGGTACGCGATTGTGTAACTCACGGTGCGTTGGCGAGCGGAAGAGTAGAAGCTTCCAGATTCGCTCGGTCCTAAGGACTCGAAAGACAGCGCGGGCGCCGGCAATGAGCATGCTCCATCAATCCGGTCGAGCAACTGCTTACCCGGCAAAACCCCGTGATTTACGAGTTCGAGTCCTGCCGCACCAGCGACAACTACGGTACCGAGCCCGCCCGCAATCCATCTAAGAAGGTGGCGGCGCGATACTTCGGTTGAAAGGGTGTTTCCGTCCCCAGTCATCCGGCCCCCTTCGCGTGTACGCCAAACCTAACGTAGGACCAGTATCCATTTTCTTTGGGAGCGTCTCGCTCGACAATTGGAATACATGTTGGCTGAAGTTGACGTGTCGGAGAGCCGAGCACGACTGTGTATGCGACTAGGACGTTCTCGTCGCGTCGCGACCGCCAGAGGCGAGCCACGCTTCGTACATGATGGCGTAGGCGCCGCCCAGGTTGAGGAGTTCCTCGGGCGTGCCCATCTCGACGATGCCACCGTTATCGATGACGACGATGCGGTCCGCGCGCTGGGCCGTCGTGAGCCGGTGCGCAATGAGGATCGCTGAGCGACCTTCGAGCAGACGGTCGAGGGCACGTTCGATCACCGTTTCACTTTGCAGGTCTAGTGATGACGTCGCTTCATCCAAAATCAGCACACGCGGTCGAGCGAGGAACGCTCGCGCGAGCGCGAGCTGCTGACGTTCACCGGCCGACAGCGTCTGTCCGCGCTCATGCACCGGGGTGTCGAGTCCTTGGGGAAGACGTTCAACGAGATCACGGAGTCCAACCACATCGATTGCCGTATTGATGTCGTCGTCAGTGGCCTGGGGATGACCGAAAGCCAGGTTGGTGCGAATGGATCCGGCGAAGAGGAAAGGCTCTTGAGGCACGACGCCGAGCTGCGAGCGTGGCGAACGAAGGGTGACGGTTTTGATGTCGATGCCGTCGAGCAGCACGCGACCCGACGTCGGGTCGTAGAAGCGATTCGCGAGCTTCGCCATAGTTGACTTGCCGGCACCGGTCGGTCCGACGAACGCCACGGACTCACCCGGCATTATTTCGAGGTTGACGTCGAGCAGCACCAGTTCGTCCGGAAGGTACCCAAAGTCCACGTTCTCGAAGGTGATCCGGCCCTCGATGGTGGGCAGGTCAGGTGCGCTGGGCAGTTCGTCGACGGTGGGCGTGGTGTCGAGGAGCTCACGGAGTCGAATGACGGAGGAGCGACCCTGCTGGAGCGTCGTGTACTGCTGGACGAGAAGTTGAATGGGTGCGAAGAAGCGGTTCAGATAGAGGAAAAAGAGGATGAGTTCGGCCACGTTGAGTTGGTGGGCGAGCACCATGTGGCCGCCAATGCCGAGGAGCATCGCCTGACCCAAGATGCCGATCATCAAGGTCGAGGGACCATAGATGGCGTTTACTCGACCGGTGTACGCGTTGGCATCGCGGTAGGCACCGACCACGTGTCGGTGGTTACGAATGTTGCGACGCTGACGATTGTTCGCCGTCACCACGCGGATGCCGTACAGCGATTCAGAGAGGTCAGCCAAGACTGTCGCGATGCGATCGCGGGCGAGGAGATACCCCTTCTCCGACGCGTGGTGGTACCAGATCGAAAAGACGACCAGCAGTGGCACGATGAGGAGCACCGTCCAGGCAGCGAGTACGACATTCGTGAGAAACAAGATGACCGTGATGACGACCATGGTGAGGCCTTGGAGTGCGAACTGGCTGATGCCGTCTTGGATCAGTTGCTGGAGATTCTCGATGTCGCTCGTCATGCGGCTCATCAAGACGCCGGCCTTCTCTTCGGTGAAGAAGTCGAGACTCAGTCGTTGGAACTGCGTGAAGACCCGGATTCTCAGGTCGTGCATGATGCGCGAGGAGAGTTTTCCGGTCACGTCAACTTGTTGTCGTTGGAAATAGACGCTGACAAAGGCGAGCGCAAGATAGAGCAGAGCGCACACCACAATCACGCTCAAACTCTTGTGTCCTTCCATCCCGTGTCGGATGGCGTACTCGGTGAGCAGGGGTCCGGCTTGCAGGGTCAGGCTGATGACAATGACCAGGGCCGACCCGGCGACGACCCACTTGGGATAAGCGCGAAGCATCTTGGGCAGCGTCAGACGCTCGCGCTCTTTTTCACTGGGCAGCTGCGTGAATTGAACGTGAGACTTCGGATGAACCGGCTCGCTCGCAAGAAGCTTGGTGGCCTCTTCCATCAGTTCTTCGGGAATGCCACCAAAGGGAAGTCCCGCGCGTCCACTCGCGGAGGACGCGCTGACAAATCCGCCGCCGCCACCGAATCCGCCGCCCCAACCCATTAGGAGTCCTCTCCGGAGGTGGTCTGGGCGAGGATCTCGGAGTAGAGCGGCTCGTTCGCGAGCAACTCTTCGTGGGTGCCGCTCGCGATCACACGACCCTCGTCGAGCACCAGAACGCGGCTGGCGAGAGCGATGGTGGAGATGCGGTGCGCGATGACGATAGTGGTGCGTTGGGTCAAAAGTCCGCGCAACGCCTCGTAAATGCCCGACTCCACGTGGACGTCGATCGCGCTCGTGGCGTCGTCCAGAATCAGAACGGGCGGGTTGAGAAGCAGCGTTCGGGCAATCGCGATGCGCTGGCGCTGGCCACCCGACAGTGTGTAGCCGCGCTCACCAACGACGGTGTCGTAGCCCTCGGGGAGGCGGACAATGAACTCGTCCGCATTGGCGGCGCGCGCAGCCGCCTCGATGTCGTCAATCGACGCGTCGGGTCGACCGTAGGCGATGTTGTCGCGGATGGAGATCGAGAAGAGGAACGGCTCGTCGAGCACCACGCCGACGTTCTCTCGCAGCGACGTGAGCGTCACGTCGCGGATGTCATGAGCGTCAATGGTGATGGCGCCCTCTGTGACGTCGTAGAAACGGGTCAGCAGGCGAGCCACGGTGGACTTTCCCGAACCGGTCCGGCCGACGATGGCGATTGTCTCGCCGGGGGCGATGTGGGCGTCGAAGTCGCGCAGGATCTCGGCACCGTTGTCGTAGGTGAAGGTCACGTGGTCAAAGTCAATGGCGCCTCGTACATCAACGAGGTCGTAGGCACCGGGACGATCGACAATCTCGGGACTCTCATCGAGGATCTCGAAGATGCGTCCGGCGCTGGCTTTCGCGCGCTGGCCCATCATGACCAGCTGGCCGAGCATCATGAACGGCGCTTGGAGCATCAAGAGGTACAGACTGAAGGCGAGAATCTGGGGGTACGCAAGATCGCCGTGAATCACCATCCACCCTCCGCAGAGCAGGACCAAGGCAAGACCCAGTTGGGGCAAGTTTTGAACCCAGGGTGACCAGATCGCGCGGATGTTGGCATCTTTGATGTAGGCCCAGGCGACACCTTCCGCGGCGTCGGCCAGTCGATCAATTTCCGCCTCCTCTTGCGCGAAGGACTTTACGACGCGTACTCCGTTGACGTTCTCGTCGACCACTGTGGCCACCTCGGCGAGGCGAGCTTGGGTGATCCAGGAGATGGGAAACATCACGCGGCGCATCTTGATACCGACGACGTAGAGGATGGGCATGACCACCATCGAAATCAGCGCGAGCGCCCAGTTGATACTGAGCATGAAGCCAAAGGCGACGACGCCAATGAAGCACTGGACAATGATGAGCGGCGCAAAGATTGAGTACATCTGAACGCTGCGAATGTCACTGTTCGCGCGACTGATGAGTTGACCGGACTGAACGCGGTCGTAGAAGCTGAACGAGAGCCACGTCAGATGCTCGTAGATGAGCGCGCGAAGGTCGGCCTCCACGTTGTAGGCCGTGCTGTACAGAAACTGTCGAGAGATAATCCCCGCCACGCCGGCGAGCACGCCCACGATGACAAGCGAGATCACGTCGCCGTGCAGGGAGGCCACGTGCCTCCTGAACGTGTTCTCAATGTCGTTACTCAGCATGTTGGGCACGAGAACCTGGAAGATCAGGCTGACGAATGAGAGAACGATCGCCGTGATGAACGTCGCTCGGTGCGACTGAATGACGGGGAGAACGCGTCGCCACCAGGCGAGATCTTGGTCACGCGAGATCTCGTGGCGCGGACCGGGGTATGTAGAGGTGACCCCGCCTAGGGGGTTGGCGGGGCCTCCCAACGTGTCTTTTTCGCCCTCGCCGGCTCGTACGAAACGATCGGAAAGGGAAAATGACACTCAGCAATGTTACCAACCGCGTGTGACGACGCGACCAGGTACGACGAGAACCAGCTCGCGGATGTCTGCGTTACGATGCGACGGTGCCGCTCACGCCGGATGAGTACTTTGAGAACGCAACGTCGCTCACCGAGGACCAGGAAAGGCGCGCCCTCGCTGCTCTGGCGGAATGGGAACCCTTTCCTTTCGAGTCGGAGGGCCTCCGACTCGCGAAGTTGCGTCAGCCCATCGTTCCTGAAACACCCCGGCACGATGAAGATCCGGCCTCGTGTCGCTCGTGCGCCGCGAGCGATGGCCTTCCGATCTGGCAGAACGAGGGGTGGCGCCTCATTGCCCTGCCCAAGCCTTCAGGAGCACCCCTCGTTTTAATGCTCTTGCCAAAAGAGCATTTCGATCTCGGAAACTTGCCGGACGATTTGGCGGCGCAACTCGGTCAGATTGTCGTTCACGTGGGTCGGGCTGTCGAATCCCTCGAGCACATCGCACGCGCCCACGTTTCGCGCTTCGGCGACGGGGGAGCGCACCTGCACATTTTCTTTTTCGCGCGGCCGGAAGGCTTCATTCAGTTACGTGGAAACTTCTTCACGGTGTGGGACGACCTCTTGGCACCGGTGCCGCGCGAGGTGCGTGATGCAGATGCGCGGCGAGTCGGGGAACTGCTCGCTTCGTCCTTTGGCGGCACTCCAAGCGCGGAGCGGAGTCCTTCGATCTAGTCTGACGTCGTGGATTCCGTCATCGTCGTCGAACATCCGATTGTTTCGGACAAGGTGCGCCAACTGCGCGACGTGCGAACCTCTAACGCTGACTTCCTGCGCCTCGCGGGTGAGATCTCGCGATTCGTGGCCTACGAAGCGTTTCGCGGCACCTCGGTGACAGAAACAACGGTCGATACACCGGTGATGAAAGGCGCTCCGGCTCAGCGAATCGATACTGAATACCTGATCGTGCCGATCCTTCGCGCGGGACTTGGTATGAGCCCGGCCATCCAAGAAGTCTTGCCGTTGCACCGGGTGTGCCTGGTAGGGCTACGGCGAAACGAACACACGCTCCAGCCCGACGTCTACCTCGACGGTCTTCCGGAAACGCTCGAAGGCGTGCACGTGGTGATCTGCGACCCGATGCTCGCGACGGGAGGCTCGCTCGACTGCGTGCTCGAGATGTTGCGCTCGCGAGGCGCCGGTGCAATTACCGTTCTGTGTCTCATCGCGGCTCAGCCGGGCGTGGACTTCGTCGTGGCGCGCCACCCGAACGTAACCATCGTCTGCGCGGCACTCGACGCCGAGCTCAACGACGTCGGATACATCACGCCGGGTCTCGGCGACGCCGGCGACCGGCTGTTCGGACCGCCCGCTCGCTGATTTAGAGCCCGATGTCCTCGTGCCAGAGCTCGGGGTGCTCGTTGATGAAGTCTGAGAGCAGTGAGACACAACTCGGGTCGTCGAGCAGGACAATCTCGACGCCCAGCTCGCCCAACCAGTCGTGACCGCCATGAAAGTTCTCACTCTCACCAATGACGACGGCGCCGATGTTGAACTGGCGCACCAGTCCCGAGCAGTACCAACAGGGCGAGAGGGTCGTCACCATCACGCAGTCGGGGTAGTCGCGTCGGCGACCAGCGCGGCGAAAGGCGTCCGTTTCGGCGTGCACTGACGCGTCGTCCTCTTGGACGCGCCGATTATGTCCCGCTCCGATCAACGTTCCGTCGCGCAGAAAGAGAGCCGCGCCAATAGGAATGCCGCCCTCGTCGAGGCCGATTGTGGCTTCGTGATAGGCGGTCTTCAGCATCTCCGTGGCGAGTGCGCGATCGAGTGGTGGGTGGGTAGTGGCCATGGAGGTAAGTATGCTCCCTCCGTGAACAGAGGGACATACTCGGTCGATATCGGCTCGCAGCACCTAGACCTACCGATCGTGTCGCTCAACGACAGTTTGGCCATCGCGCTACTCATCACGGTGGACGTGGGCGTCTCGTTTATGGAGCGCGCTGGCGAAGAGTTGGCTCAGGTTCTAGCGCCCTACAACGTGGACGTGGTGGCGACGGTGGCGACCATGGGCATTCCGCTCGCCGTTGAGGTCACGCGACACTTGGGACTCGATCGTTACGTTGTCTTGCACAAAACGCCGAAGATTCACCTGGCCGACGCCATCAACGAACCGGTCCGATCCATTACCACTGACGCCGAGCAGCGTCTTCTCTTTGATCGCGCGCGCATTGACGACGTGCGAGGAAAACGCGTGGCCATCGTGGATGACGTGATCTCGACAGGCGCTTCCACGGGCGCGACGCTGCGCCTGTTGCGCGGCGTCGGTGCGGAAATCGTGGCGATCGGGACCATCGTCACCGAGGCCGGGCTCTGGCGCGCGGCGCTTGGTGACGACACCACGATGGTGCGCGCCCTCGGATCGATTCCGGTGTTCCGGCCCGACGGGTCGGGCGGCTTGGTGGAGGATTGGAACGGCTAGCTACTCGCCCTGAGCGTTGGCGAGCATCGTGTCCTGGCGCTCAGTCTGCGCGCGAACGCCCTTCCAGGCGAGTGCCAGATAGAGCAGACCTCCCACAGCGATGCCCAAGAACACGCTGAAGTCCGCGCCGTATCCGTAGCTATCGCGCGTGGCGTAGACAATCGGGTTGAGCCAACGCGGCATGTGGAACGTCGTCGAGAGGGCGGAGATCGCCGCGTACATGCCCACGACTTGGGCGATGATCGCGGGCCAGAAGACGCCGCCGGCTCCGTAGTAGAGGCTTCCGCGATCGGTTCGCTGCAACTCGCTCGGCACGTAGCGGTACTTGCGCATCGCCCAGTCGACCATGAAGATCGCGAACCACGGAGCGATCCAGACAATCACTAGGTCAACGAAGTCAGTCAGGTAGGTGTGAAACGACGAGTTGAAGATGGCGAACAGAGTCACCAGGAACGCCAAGAAGCAGTCAATGAGGACGGCCTGGTAGCGCTTGACCTTGACGCCCATGGCTTGAAGAGTGACGCCGGAGGAGTACATGTCCAGGCTGTTGATGCCAAAGAGTTGGACCATGGAGAAGATGAGAAAGACAACTACGAACCACGAAGGGATGGCGCTCTGGTGGGCGAAGGGCAAGAAGGCGTTGCTCGAACTACCGATCGTGGGCAAGAACGTCCCGACCGCGGCACCCAGGGACATGATCAGGATCTCGGGGACGGCCGTGGCGAGAAAGACCCAGCCGACGATCCCACGCTTGGAGGTATTGGGAGGGCAGTATCGCGTGTAGTCGTTACCGCACTCGGTCCAGCCGAGACCCGACAGCGCGATGGTGAAGGCGAGACCCTCGAACAAGGTTTGCCAGTCAGCACCGTGCGCCACGCCGTGAATGGTGGCGTGGGGAAGCGTGAAGGCAAGCATGACGGCAAAAAGGATGACGAACGGAATGACCAAGTACCGCAGGGTCTTCAAGATGGTGGCGTGTCCGAGAACGGGAAGGATCGCCTGGATGAGAACGGCCACCACCACGAAGATCACCTTGGCGGGATCGCCGGGGTTGAAGCCGGACTTGATCTCGAGGACCAAGCCCGCACCAACGATGAGTATGAGACCTTCGACCTCAAAACCAATCTGGGTAATCCAGTTAAAGAACGCGATCAGTCGAGATCCGTTTGGTCCGTAGCTCGCACGGTTGATGGCGAAGACGGTGGTACCGGTCTGTGGTGCCTGCAGGCTCGCCAGTCCCAGCAAGAAGTACGAGAGATTGCCAATGACGATGAGCCCGATGGCCTGGGCGAACGAGACGCCGAACGTCATGAGAATGGCGCCGTAGATGAAGTACTCGACCTGCACGCTGGCGCCGGCCCACATGCCCGCTACCGCGCGCGGCGACGCCCAGCGCTCAGAGACGGGTATCTGATCGATGCCGTGCTGCTCGATACGGAACGCTTCGTCGCCCGAAGATCCGTCCTGGGAATCGATGGTCATTGCCACTGTGGTGGTCCTCCCTAATAGATAAGTCATTGAAAACGACCCCGTGAGGCGCTAGTCGTCCGAGACAGTATGCCCGATTCAAAATCCCCGTGACGGAATCGCGTCACCGATTTCTCACTCCGGTAACAATCGACGGATTTAGCGGCTTCTTACGTTCTTCAAATGAGCACCACAGGGTTGAGCGACATACTGCTGGAGGTTGTTCTGGCGACGAAGAGAAAGAGGAGTCCAATGCTCTGCCTGGTAAGCACTTTTCTCGTCGCGACTTACGACCACGGGGCTACGGCATCCCCCCAAGGCGACCTCGCCTAAGCGCCGCCCTTTTCAGGGCCCAGGCGGCCCCTCCCTTCCGCCTGGGTCCTGAAGACAATCTCGCCGTCACCTCGAAAAACACCTTGAGAATTTTCTCGCCATGTACTGGCCGGTAATCAAAAACTTGCTATGTTTCGCCCAGTGGAGAAACCCAAGGCGGGCTCTCCGGGGGAAAGCAGGGAAGATGTCGTCAACGATCGATCGTCGTTCGTTTCTCACTCACACAGCTGCCACTATCGGTGGCGTCGCGATGGCCGGCACCGTCGTCGATGGGCTGCTCGCCAATGTCGCGGGGGCGGCTGTAGGCGTCGCCAAAGGTAAGCCGAAGTTAGGTGGCATTCTCACCGTCGGAACCCTCTCCGACGTGCCGAATTACCACATATTCAACGGTTCCGACGGAAAACTGGACGACTCGGGCTTTTGTGTCGCCAACGCGCTCTATGACCCACTTTTCGTCATGTCGTACAACGGAAAGACGGCTTTGCCGATGTTGGCGCTGTCGGCCAAGCCCAACGCGGACTACACCGTCTGGACGATCGCCCTTCGTCACGGCGTTCAGTTCCACGATGGCACCAACTTTGACGCCTCGGTCGTCGTGGCGAACTACACCGCGGCGGCGGCCAACGCCACCGTCGGGCTCGCGATTCAGCCGATCATTGCGTCAGTCACCGCGATCAACTCCTACACCGTTGAGTACAAGATGGTCGTGCCGTTTGCCGCGTTCCCGATCAGCCTGTCCGAACAGCAGATTGCCTACATGGCGGCGCCGTCGGCTCTCGGATCGAGCTACACCGGCCACCCCATCGGCACCGGGCCGTTCAAGTTCAAGTCCTGGAGCGTCGGGGTTGAGTCCCAGTTCACGAAGAACGAGAAGTACTGGCGCAAAGACGGGGCCGGGCGACGACTGCCCTACCTTGACGGCATCAATTTCAAGACGATCGTGGACTCCGCGTCACGCAATGAGGCGTTGCAGTCCGGTGACGTCGACATGATCCTGCAAGAGACGGGCGCTCAGATCGCTGAGCTGAAGAAGATGTCGGGCGTGTCGATGATGACCAGCGAGACCGAACCTCTCGACCCCCCGATCAACTGTCTGATCGTGAACACGACCGGCACCTTGAACCAGTTCTTCTGTTGGTACGGGGAGTTCGCCTCGATCGGTGTGCCGGGGGCCTACCCGAGCTATATCGCGAAAGGTCTGCCGGTACCGACGGCAGTGCAAGACGCGGACTGGCTCGGTACCGCTGGCGCCGTCAACCCGTCGACTCTGCAGTGGGACACCACGCTGAAGCCGGTCTTGAACGACGTCTCGGTTCGCATGGCCTGCGCCATGGCGATCAACCGCAAGACCTACTTCAAGCTCATCGACGCCAACATTGGCTCAGTGGCGGACGGCCTGTACCGCAAGTCCTCGCCGTTCTACACGAGTCCCAACTACCCTGCCTACAACCCGACCAAGGCGAAGGCACTGATCGACGCGTACAAGACGGCGAACAACCTGACGAGCGTGGGCTTCGTGATCGACATCTTGTCCGATGACGCCACGGCGCAGCAGGCGTACTCGTTCTTCCAGCAGCAGTTGGGCGCGATCGGCATCACCACGACGCCGCGGCCACTGGTGCAGAGCACGTTGATCAACAACGTGATCTACGGAGAGTACGACTGCGCGACGTGGAACCAGTTCGGTGGCGTTGACCCGTCACTCAACTACGTGTGGTTCTTGTCGCTGTCGGCTACGGCCTCGCCCGCGGCGGGCGGCCTCGGACTCACGTCACTGCCCGCTGGCACGAACATTGGTGGCGCGGTCAACTTTGCCCACCAGGGCGACCCGGTCGTCGAAGACGCGATGCTGTCGGCACTCGGCTCCAAGTCGGGATCGGCCGCGGAGATTCGCGGATGGCGCACGGTCAACGACCAGTTCGCGAAGGACATCCCGTACCTGTGGCTGGACCAGTTGATCAACGCCTGGGCCGCGCGCAGCAACGTCCAGAACTGGGCCTACGGCACGGCGGCCGACGGCACCACGCGCTGCCTCAGCCCGGACGGCGGTTCCGCTCGTTGGGACCAGATCTGGCTGTCGTAACGACTTAGCCCTGAATATTCGGTGATCGGGCGGGGGAAATCCCGCCCGATTGCTGCGTCTGAACGGCGGTGACGTGTCCGCGCACGTCGCGCCACCAGTACAGCGTCGTGAGCGCGAGACTCGCCGAGATGATGGCCATGACCGTAAAGGGTAAGGCCGTATTGATGGCGAAGAGAAAGCCCGCTGCTCCTGCCGCGATCGCGAGGCAGGCAGTGTTGGACGTCGCGTACAGACCTTGGCGTCGGCTCATTTCGCGACTGACAGCGCCTTGGCTCATCAGCGACGAGATGGACGGCACCGACAGCGACGCGCCGACCGACTCGAGCGATCCGAGAAAGAGCATCAGGTCGTTGTTGTGGATGTGAGGGTAGAGCGAAAGAAAGAACGCTCCGTTAAGGAGACCCGCGAGCGCGATGAAACGTCGGTTCGCGTGGTCGGCCAGCCAACCGCCAACACGGGCCAGGAGAAACCACGGGACACTAAAGAACGTCCAACTCAGTCGGATCTGCAGTGTGCTGGCGTGATGAGCGTGCATGAGAAGACTCCACGCGGCTTCGTAGACGCCAATCGCCATGCCCGATGCGCCGGCCGCCACCAGAGCACCCGTGAGTTGAGGGCTCCACTGCAGCTTCGGCAGTGGCGTTGGATCGTATTCCGGGTCGCCGAGGTTGGTCCGTAACGCAACGCCCGCCGCGCACAAGCTCAAGATCCCCGTCGCGAAAAAGGCCCACCCCAGGTCGCGCACCGAGACGACGACGCCCGCGAGAGGTCCAATGGCGAAGCCGAAGAGTTGCGCCGCAAGTATCTGCGCCACCGCGCGTCCGCGCTGCGCCTCGGGGAAGAGTGAAGCCACGGCCGACATGGACGCGACTTCGATGGCGCCCGCCGACGCACCCTGGAAGACGCGCGTCAGCGCGAGCCACGGTGCGGCGACCGGTAAGAGGTAGGTCATGCTCGCGAGTCCGTAGATGACGAGACAGAACACCAGCAGTCGGCGACGCCCGAACCTGTCGGCCAAATGACCGAAGCCGAACTGGGTGGCGACGCCGGCGACGAAGAACGACGCCATGACGAGACCGACCACGCTCGGGGTGCCGTGGCGACGCTCGAGGAAGAGCGGGAGGAGGGGGAGTCCGAGAGTCGCCCCCATCCACTGAATCGCCACAATGACGGTCAGACGGCGCAAAGTTTGCTGTGCACTGCTTTGAGCCATGACGTCCACGCTACCGGTGACGTGCGTGACAGCCAAGCGACTAAAGCGTGTGGCACTCGAACAAGATCAAGACGCCGAGTGCGACGTAGACGAAGGGGATGACCGTGGGGGCGTGGTTTCGTCCCCACGTGACAACGCGCGGATGCAGCGCCAGACGCTGAGCACTGACGAGGAATACGACTTCGAGAACCACGAAGACCGCGGCAGTGATGAGCCCGTGCGCAAGGCCGTTCGCACGCAACAGCGGGATCCAGACCGCCAGGTTGTCGCCACCGAGGGCCAGCGTGATGGCGAACGTCGTGATGCTCCCACGTCGATACTGTTCGCGCGGGGCATCGCGGTGACGCCACGCGTGAATGGCGAAGCCGAACGGCGCCACGCACAACAACCCAATCCAGCGAACGGGAATGGGAGCGAGAATCGTGCCAATCGCTCCGGCGACGCCCAGCAACAACGCCATTGCCAACGCCTGAGCCGTGCTCACTCTTCGAAATCGCGCGCGATCGGTGACGATAAGTTGTGCCGCGAACGCGAAGAAGTTGTCGAACATGGTGCCGACGAAGGCGAGCGTCGCGACGACAACGACGCCGATAATCGTATGCACCCGCTGACCTTACTTCTCAGTACGACTCCAAGAAAAAGAGTCGCTGTAGGCTTCACGCGATGGTTCGCCACGTATTACCCCCCACCAACGAACAGTTGGAGCACGCTCGCGAGATCGTCGCACGCTATTTGACGCCGACGCCCACCGTGACCATTTCGGTGCGCGGTCGCTCAGTCTTCGCGAAGCTCGAGAGTCTCCAGGTCACGGGAAGTTTCAAGATTCGTGGCGCCCTCGCGGCCATTGACGCGGCGCATCGCGATGATCCGAGCGGCGCGATCATTACGGCCTCGGCCGGCAACCACGGACTGGGGATCGCTCACGCCGCGACTCTCTTGAAGGTACGGGCCACCGTCGTCGTTCCCGCGAACGCGTCGGTCGCCAAGGTGAAGAAACTCTCGACCTACGACATCGAACTCATTCAGTTCGGTTCGTCCTACGACGACGCGCAGGCGCACGCTCTGGAGCTCGCCGACTCGCGATCGATCAGGTTTATCTCGCCGTTCAACGACAGCGACGTCGTGGCCGGCCAGTCGACGGTCTTTGACGAAATGCTCGCGCAGGCGCCATCGCTCGAGCACATTGTCGTGCCCGTGGGCGGCGGGGGACTCATGTCGGGAACGCTGCTCTCACTCGAGGCGCACGGGCGTTCCGATATTCACGTGTCGGGGGTGCAGCCCGAAGAGAGCGCGGCCCTCTATCACGTACTGCGCGGAATGAGCATGAGCGACGTGGTGCACCGTCCGACCATCGCCGACGGACTCGCCGGGGGCGGTGACGAAGGCGCGATTACGAACGAACTCATCGCGAAGGCCGGCGTCGAACTCATCCTCGTTCCCGAAATCGAGATCCGTCGCGCGGTTCGTGAAGTAGCCGAAACGTCAGGACTCGTCATCGAGGGTTCGGCCGCCGCCTCGTTCGCGGCGATCGCGGCGAACCGCATCGATGACGCGACGTCGCAGATAGGTTTTATCTCCAGCGGGCGCAACATCTCGCACGAACTCTTCGTAGAACTGATGCGCGAACCTCTCGCCTAGCCCGATAGCGGCAAAGGGCGAAACAGTAGGGTAGAACGATGGCAAAGAAGCGCATCATGGCCCTTGCGCTGGCCATCGTCGCTTTTGGACTCACCGTAACGGGCATCGTTTTTGCCGCCACGGACTCGAATCCCGCGGGACTGCAAAAGGATCCCCTGGTTCTCAATGGCTACCCGCCTTCGTCCGCCGATCTGGCGGTCACGGTATCGACGGGTTCCAACGTGACGGTCAGCGCCACGGTGAACGTGAACTTCAAATCGGACCGCATCGCGGCGGACGTACATTTTCCGTTGGTCATAACGACAGCGTCGGTCAACGCCGTCTTTGCGAACGACCGGCTGTACGCCCGATCGGCCGACGTCGCCAACGGGCCCTGGTTCGACGCGAAGGTTACGACGCCAGATCTCTTTGGATTTTCGTTGGAGTTCACCAAGCCCGACGTTGATCTCATTACCGGCTTTCACAAGACGGTGACGCAGAGCGGGTACTCAACGACGTACGTCTTTACTCGCAACGACGTTCCCTTATCGAGCGCGATTGGTCCCTCGACGCAACTCTCCAGGCTCGGTTCAATTCGCTGGACCATCACCGTGGGCAGTCAAGGCGAAATCTCGGCCAGCACGCTGATGGAAAAGACCCTTCACGCGACGACCACGGTGAGCGCGACGGTCCTTTCCTACAACCAACCGGCGAAGATCGTCGTGCCGACTTCGGCGAGTAGTGAGTCTCTCTCGTCGCCCATGCTCGCGAAGCTCCTGAAGAGCGTGAACTTCAACTCTCTCCTTATTCCCAGCGCGTTTCGCTCGCTGGGACAATCCACCATCAGTTAGGTACCTGGTGGCCGCCCCTCCCGAATCTCGCATACCCGCAAATGTCGCGGTCTTCGTGTGCGCGGGACTGTACATCCCGCTGTCGGATCGCCTGGTCGTTGGACCACGTTGGATCCTGCCCGCGCTCGTGGTGCTTCTGTTCATCCCGCTCACCATTCGTCGACATCGTCGTCCCGACGACGCGAAGTGGATCCACCGGTTGGCGGTGTCGCTGGTCGCAGTGATCACGATTACCAACGTCACCTCGGTGATCCTGCTCATCCATCGTGTCTTCTACGGTTCTCACGTGGATGGGACTGGCCTGCTCTACTCGGCCGCGTCCATTTGGGCGACAAACGTCATCGTCTTTGGTCTGTGGTTTTGGGAGCTCGACCGTGGCGGTCCGCACGTTCGGCCCGGCCCCGATCGCGGATTGCCTGACCTGCAGTTTCCCCAGATGACCGTGCCCGCTCACGGACCCGACGAATGGCATCCGCGATTCTTCGACTATCTCTACACGTCGTTGGCGAACGGCACCAGCTTTGCTCCCGCCGACGCCATGCCCCTCACCTTTTACATGAAGGCACTCTTCGCCGGCGAAGCGTTGATCTCCTTCGTGACGATCGCCATCGTGGCCGGTGAGGCCGTCAATATTCTTCGCTAGTCAACGAGGCGACTGAGCCAGCGTCCTGCGGCGCTCTCGCGGCCGTGTCGGTGTTCCACACGATCAGCCCAGTTGGCTAGTTCGAGTCCAACGTTGATGCCGAGCCAGCGCAGCGGCTCCATCGCCCAACGTTTGCTCTGATGTTGAACGAAAGGAAGTGTGGTGAACTCGGTCGCGACGTCCGGGGCCGCGAGCAAGTCCGCCAGCGCGTTGGCGGCGACGTAACTCATCACCACGCCGTCGCCGGTATACCCTCCGGCACTCGCGAGCCCGCTCTCGTAGTCCACAATCACCGAAGGAGACTGGTCGCGCGCCATGGCCAAGGGTCCCCCCCAGCGATGCGACACGCCGCCCTCGAGATGAGGAAACAGCTCACGCAGCGTCGTGTCGAGCAAGGTGAAGACTTTGGGGCTCTCGTCGAAGCGCGGCTCGACGGTTGAGCCGAAGTGGTACGGCGCGCCGCGACCGCCAAAGGCAATGCGGTCGTCGCTGGTGCGCTGCCCGTAGATAATCAGGTGTCGATCATCGGCGAACGTTTCGTACTGGGCGAATCCCGCCTCGTCCCAGAACTCGCGACTCTGCGGTTCGGTGGCGATCATTAACGAGAAGAGCGGAGCGACTGAGCGTCGCTGGTGCGGAAAACTCGGAGTAAAACCCTCGGTGGCTCTCACGACGAAGCGGGCGTGCACGCTTCCTTCGACAGTTACGGCCTCCGCGTCATGTCCTGGTCGCGACCCCACAATTCGAGTCACCTTGGAGTTCTCAAAGATGGCGACGCCGAGACGTTCGTTCACCTCGGCGAGACCGCGCACCAGGCGAGCCGGATGTATTCGCGCGCAGTGCGGGGAAAATGTTGCACCGTAGTTGTGAGTGACGCGGCCACGTTCGGATGCTTCGTCGGCGTCGAGCCACATCACATCGCTCGTTGAATATCCGAGTTCCTGGGCGTCGCGCACGTGCTGCTGCAGCCGCTGCGATTGGACCTCGCTGCGCGCGAAGGTCATAGTGCCGCCCTGGACGTAGTCTGCGTCGATTCCGTCGCCGGCGATCGCTTGGCCGAGCGCGCTCACGCCCCGCTGAAGCTGCTGTCGCAGGTGCATGAACGATTCGTGGCCGTGGCGCGCTATGACGGCGTGATCGCTCATGGGATAGAAGGATGACGCCCATCCGCCGTTGCGTCCCGACGCACCAAAACCGCAGACCGACTGCTCCAGCACGACGACGCGCAGAGTCGGGTCGCGACGCATCAGTTCTCTCGCCGTCCACAGACCGGTAAAGCCCCCGCCCACGATGGCCACGTCGACGTCGAGGTGGGTATCGAGCGCCGGTCGCGGCGTGAGCGGTCCCGGGAGAGTGGACCACCACAGCGAGTGGGGTGGAAGCACTAGATGTTGAGCTTGGACGCTCCGGTGAAGACTTCGCGCAAGACCCCGACCATGAAGTCGATGTCCTCGCGAGTCGAGATCAGCGGCGGCGCCAATTGGACCACGGGATCGCCGCGGTCGTCTGAACGACAGATGAGCCCGCGTCGGAACATCTCGGGTGAGACGTATCCACGCAGCAGCCGCTCGGCGTCATCACCGGACCAAGTCTCTTTGGTTGCCTGGTCCTTCACGAGTTCGATGCCCCAGAAGTAGCCCGTTCCGCGTACGTCACCAACTATCGGGATGTCCTTCAGGGACTCCAGGCCGTCGTGGAAGTAGTCCTGGTTCTTTTGCACGTTCTCCATGACGCCCTCTTGCTCGATGATGTCGAGGACTTTCAGCGACACGGCGCACGAACTGGGGTGTCCCGACCACGTGAATCCGTGCAGGAACGAAATGTCGCCGTGCAGGAACGGCTCAGCGATGCGATCGGAGACGATCATGGCGCCAAGCGGGGCGTAGCCCGCGGTGATGCCTTTCGCGCACGTGATGATGTCGGGCACGTAGTCGTACTTCTGACCACCGAACCACGTCCCGATGCGTCCGAAACCGCAGATGACGTCGTCCGAGACGAGCAGTACTCCGTAGCGGTCGCAGATCTCGCGTACTTCTTTCCAGTATCCCGGAGGTGGAGTGAAACACCCGCCCGCGTTCTGCACGGGCTCGAGAAAGATGGCCGCGATGGTCTCGGGTCCTTCGCGCAGAATGGCTTCTTCGATCTGGCGGGCTTGCCAGAGGCCGAAGGCCTCAGGGTCGTCGCCGTGGCGCTCGGCGCGGTAGAAGTTGGTGGCCGGCACCTTGACCGCGCCGGGGACGAGTGGTTCGAAGGGCACGCGGTACGCCTCGAGTGAGGTGATCGTCAAGGCACCGAGGGTCGTGCCGTGATAGGCGACGTCGCGGCTGATGACCTTGTAGCGGTCGATGTCGCCGCGCATCTTGTGGTATTGGCGCGCGAGCTTCCAGGCACTCTCATTCGCCTCGGCGCCACCGGAGGTGAAGAAGACGCGATTGAGATCGCCTGGAGTGAGGCTGGCGAGTCGTTCCGCAAGCTCAATGGCTTTGGGATGCGCGTAGGTCCAGAGTGGGAAGAAGCCGAGCTCACCGATCTGAGCGGCGGCCGCTTCACCGATGTCGCGACGTCCGTGACCGAGCGCGTTCGTAAAGAGTCCGGCAAGTCCGTCGAAGTACTCGTTGCCGTTGGCGTCGTAGACCCGTGTACCTTCGCCGCGCACCATGATGGGGATCTCGTTGTGCTCGTCGTAGGCCCCGAGACGCGACATCTGCAGCCACAGGTGGCGCCGCGCGCGTTCCGAGTACTGATGACTCGGTTGTTTCTCGTCGGTGACGGTAATGCCGTCGGTAATGGTTTCGTGAAGTGTCACTTTTCCCCCCATGCATAGGTTTGCTTCGCTAATTTCAAATACAAAAAGGTCTCAACCTCGGTCACACCCGGAATGGAGCGAATCGAGTCGTTCAAGAGGTGCACCAGGTCGTTGTCGTCTTCGGCGATCACCTCGGCGATGATGTCGAAGCTGCCGGCGGTCAACACGACGTAGTTGGCCTCGTCGATTGCCGCCACCTTGTCGGCCACGATACGTACGTCGCCGTGAACGCGAATGCCGATCAACGCTTCGCGGCCGTAGCCGAGCTGCAAGGGATCGGTGATCGCCACGATCTGCATGACGCCCGAATCTTTCAGACGCTGCACCCGGCGGCGCACTGCGGCTTCGGACAGTCCGATCTCTTCAGCGATGGCGCCGTAGGCCCGACGTCCGTCTCGCTGCAGGCGCGTGATGATCTTTCGATCAAGGGAGTCGAGAGCACCCGGGGCAGAGTTGACGAGCTCAATGTTCGCCCGATCGTCACTCTGTCGTTGTGGTTTGGATGCTGGCATTGGTTGTTCCTTAGCTGGTGGCCTATCGGCTCCAGACTGCGGATACGGACAGTATAAGCAGGTTTGACGACGGATTGAGTCGTCATTTGTCTCTAAGGAGCCTCATTCCTCCCCTTTCAGTTGCTAAACCCAAGTAATCTCTGGCAGAGTGGCGAGGTGCGCTGCAAAGAAGCAGTGCGAATTCAGGAGGGGTGTATGCGTCGTTTGGCCAATTTCATCGGAGGCGAATCGGTCGCCCCACAGAGCGGCACGTACGTGGAATTAATGAACCCCGCGACGGGACAACCTTTCGCCGAGATGCCGGTCTCCAACGCCCACGACGTCGATAGTGCGCTCAGTGTCGCCGCGAAAGCGTTCGCGTCGTGGAAGCGCACGACGCCGTCGCAACGCTCGCACGCGTTGCTCAAGATCGCCGATCTGCTCGAAGCGAACGCCGAAGAGCTCGTCGCCATCGAAGCGGAAAACACCGGAAAGATTATCGCCATGACGATGAGCGAAGAGATTCCTCCGATGATCGATCAGATTCGCTTTTTCGCCGGTGCCGCGCGTCTCTTGGAAGGTCGCGGAGCGGGCGAGTACATGGAGGGCATGACGAGCTACGTACGCCGCGAGCCGGTGGGCGTCTGCGCCGCGGTGACGCCGTGGAACTACCCGATGATGATGGCCGTGTGGAAGTGGGCACCGGCGATTGCGGCGGGTAACGCGATGGTCCTCAAGCCCGGCGACTCGACGCCAGCCTCCACGCTCTACATGGCCGAGCTGATGGCCCAAGTTCTTCCCGAAGGGGTCTTCAACGTCGTATGCGGCGATCGCGACACGGGCCGGCTCCTCGTCGAGCACCCGGTGCCGGCGATGGTGTCCATTACCGGATCGGTACGTGCCGGCATCGAAGTCGCAGGATCGGCCGCGAGGGACGTGAAGCGCGTCCACCTCGAGTTGGGCGGCAAGGCGCCCGTTGTCGTCTTCGACGACGTGGATATCGCGAGCGCGGTTGAAGCAATCGCTGTGGCCGGATACTTCAACGCCGGACAGGACTGCACCGCGGCGACAAGAGTCCTGGCGGGCGCGAGCGTCTACGGAGACTTCGTGGATGCCCTCGCGGAACAGGCCAACAACGCAGTGGTGGGAGACCCCGACAACGACGATGCTCTTTTTGGGGCCGTCAACAATCGCTCCCAGTATGAGCGCATTCAGGGGTTCCTCGAACGTACGCCGAAGCACGCCTCGATTGCGGCCGGTGGCTCGGTTCTCGAGCGCGACGGATACTTCATCGCCCCGACCGTTGTCGCGGGCTTGCACCAAGACGACGAGATGATTCAAAGTGAGATCTTTGGTCCCGTCATCACGGTCCAACAGTTTTCTGACGAAGCCGAGGCTCTCACCTGGGCCAACGGGGTTGACTACGGACTCGCGTCGTCGGTGTGGACCAGGGATCACGGTCGCGCAATGCGCTTCGCGCGCGACCTCGATTTTGGCTGCGTCTGGATCAATACCCACATTCCGCTCGTCGCCGAAATGCCTCATGGCGGCTTCAAAAGGTCGGGCTACGGTAAGGACCTCTCGGTGTACGGCTTCGAGGACTACACGCGCATCAAGCACGTGATGCACAACGTCGAGTTTTAATTCGTCGACCGCGCCCACCCTTCGGAGTGGTTAGCGTGGAGGCGGCCTGACAGAGGAGAAGATCAACGATGATCATCGGTGTAGTCACGGAAATCAAGACGGACGAGAATCGCGTCTCGTTGACGCCCGCGGGAGCGAGAGAGTTGACCGGGATGGGTCACCGTGTCCTCGTCGAGAGTGGCGCGGGAGTGGGCTCGTCCATCAGCGACGCCGACTACGAGGCCAACGGAGCCACCATCGTCGCCGACGTCGACGACGTCTGGAGCGAGAGCGATCTGTTGTTGAAGGTGAAAGAGCCCATCGCCGACGAGTACAAACGGCTCGCGGTAAAAGAGAACCAAGTGCTCTTTACGTACCTGCACCTCGCCGCGTCGCGCGAGTGCACGGACGCGCTGGTCGCCGCGAACAACGTGGCCATCGCCTACGAAACCGTGCGTCTGGCCGACAACTCCTTGCCGCTTCTTACGCCGATGAGCGAAGTGGCCGGTCGCATGGCGACCTTGATGGGCGCGCACCATCTAATGCGTCCCGGCGGCGGTCGCGGCACGTTGATCGCCGGCGTGCCCGGAGTGGCACCCGCAAACGTCGTCGTCATCGGCGCTGGTGTCTCGGGACTCGCCGCAGCCACGATGGCGGCGGGACTGCACGCCAACGTGAAGATTCTCGATCGGAACTTGGAGCGACTTCGCCAAGTCGACATTCACTTTGACGGACGCGTCGAGACCATTGCGTCATCGACGCTCGCGATTGAAGAGGCCTGTCTCTGGGCCGACATCGTCATTGGTGCGGTCTTGGTGGTTGGCGCGAAGGCCCCCAAGCTCGTGAGCAACGAGCTCGTGTCGCGCATGCGCGAAGGGTCAGTCTTGGTGGACATCTCGGTTGACCAGGGCGGCTGCTTTGAGGCAACGCGTCCAACGACTCACTCGAACCCGACGTTCGAACTCAACGGTTCGATCTTCTACTGCGTGGCGAACATGCCCGGGGCGGTGCCCGCGACGTCAACGCGGGCGCTCTCAAACGCGACGCTGCCCTACGTGTTGGAACTGGCGCGCCACGGCTGGCGCGAAGCGGTCTTGTCCGACGACGCGCTCGCCGAAGGCGCCAATGTGGTCAACGGCAAGGTGACCTACGGACCCGTTGCTGAGGCGCTCGACATGGTCTACACGCCGCTGCGCTCACTGCTCTAGATAGGGGCAGTGGCGACATCCGCTGTCGCAACACGTTCCGCGCGCAAGGTGCGTCGCGACCGTCAGTACTTGTAGGCCGGTGCTCGGGTCTTGATAGGTCGGTCGGCCTTCGTTGACGGCGAGTTCGTGGGCGCGGATGATGTCGTCATAGTCGGCACGTGTGGGATCGCACCGCGACGGGTCAGGTCTGGGAATAGCGCCGAGCATGTGCTCAACCTAACGGTGCTTCGCTTTCGAGATTCAAGACCACCTTGCCGAACTTGCCCGGTTGGGCGAAGTAGTCGTATGCAGCGGAGGCATCGTTGAAGTCAAATACTTTTGCGAGCGGCACCACGAACTCGCCGGCATCCCAGCGCGGCACGAGCGCGTCGCCCACCCGTTGAGCCACCGCTGCCTTTTCTTCGCGTGAGCGCGAACGCAGCGTTGAGCCCGTCAGTGTGAGTCGCTTCGACATGAACTGCAAGAGATTGACTTCCACGCGACTGCCGGCTCCGACGCCGATCATGACGACGCGCGCAAAGGGTTTGAGGATGTCGAATGCGAGACTCAGATGAGGGGCGCCCAGCAGTTCGAGAACGACGTCCACGCCCTCGATCGACGGTACTGCCTCGAGAGTGATGGTCTCCGATGCGCCGAGTTCGCGAAGAGCCGCGTGAAACTGATCGTCGCGGGTGACGGCGATAACGTGCGCACCAAGTACGTGCGCGATCTGAACGCCGGCGACGCCCACGCCTCCCGCGGCGCCCGAGATGAGAACTCGTTCGCCTGCGCGGAGATGACCTTGCGTGACGAGTGCGTCGTAGGCCGTGGTGAATGCTTCGGCAAAACCGCCCGCTTCGTCGAAGGAGACGTGGTCGGGGAGGAACAACAAGTGCTCGCTGGGTACGGCGCAGTGGGTCGACTGCGCGCCACCACCCGCGAGAGAGCACACTCGACGATGCATCAGTGGTTCGACCACGCGATCGCCCACGGCAACCACGACTCCCGCGAGCTCCATGCCGGGAATGTCGGCGGGCCAGCCTGGAGGTGCCGGATAGAAGCCAGCGCGTTGCATGATGTCGGCGGCGTTGATGCCCGCCGCGTGCACTTCGACAACCACGTCGTAAGGGCCAGGTTCTGGCGTCGGACGCTCTTCAATCTTCAACGATTTCTCAACGATTGTGAGGGCTCGCATCGCCCGAGCCTACGTCGCACGGGGGGAGTTCAAGACGTTAGGGTCAGGACATGAGTATTTACGAAACCCCCATCAAGACCCTCGCGGGCGAGCCCAGTTCGCTCGAACCCTTCAAGGGTGAAACCATCCTCGTCGTGAACGTAGCGTCGAAGTGCGGCCTGACACCTCAGTACGAGGGACTCGAAAACTTACAGAAGGAGTACGAGGCGCGAGGTTTCTCCGTCGTTGGTTTTCCGTGCAATCAGTTCGGAGAGCAAGAGCCCGGCAGCGCCGAGGAGATCCAGAGGTTCTGTTCGACAACGTACGGTGTCACCTTTCCTATGTTCGAAAAGATCGACGTCAATGGTGAGAACCAGAGTCCGATCTACGCCGAACTTGAAAAGGTGCCCGACGAGGATGGCTATACCGGCGACGTGCGCTGGAACTTCGAGAAGTTCCTCATCGGCAAGAACGGAACGGTCATGCGTTTCGCGCCCCAGGTAACCCCTGACGACCCGAAGCTCAAGGTCGCCATCGAGACAGACCTGAACTAACCCGCGCCGATCGTGCGGTGTAGCCGCACGTACGTCGTTCGAAAGCCGTAGCGCTGCCAGAAGTGTGCGGCGCGGTGATTCGCAACGCGCCAGTTCGCTTCGGCGAAGCGAAAACCCGCGGACTGCGCGTCGTTCAGCGCTCGTCGCACCAGCGCCTGGGCGACGCCGCGATGTTCGTGTTCGGGGCGAACCGCCAGCGCACTGACGTGCAAGGTGTCGTCAAAGGATCCGCGCCGGGGATCCAAGGGAAAAGTGATGCACTGCGCGACGGCGTCCCCGTCGTACTCCACGAGGTAGTGGCGAACGTCGGGGTCCTCCAACGTGTCGAGCATCTCTTCGGGGCGAGACGCGTGTTCAACGAAGAGAGAAAAGCTTGGACCACGTTGCTGCGCCTCGTCGAGAATGTGGTCGAGCGAAAGAGCGGTCTTCAAATCTTCTGGTCCGCCTCGGCGCAGCGAGTAACCGAGCGGCCATGCTTCTTCGCGAGGACCGTGAAGCGCCAATACGCCCCTCGCGTGCATCCTCGCGAATCCCAGTTCGTACCAAGGGGCCGTATCAACGACGTCGTCGAAGATCCAGGCGTAATGCTCGATCGCTTCGTTTTCAATCCACGAGAGGCCCGCTTCGGCGTAGAGCGCGTCGAGAATCTCGGGACTGTCGAAGGAAACACCGTCGGGACCGACCCAAGCGCCTTTGCCGTACTCGGAGCTTTCGAGGAGTGCCCCATAGAGGTGACCGACGATGTCGCCCGCGTCCTCCGCGACCCAAGTCTGATTTGTGGCGTGTGCGAGAGCCTCAGCGAAGTGCTCTCCCCTGAAGATGGGATTGACCAAATCGTGGCGCCGCGCATCGAGCGAGAGGCGCTCTTGCACGCGCTGAACTACGCGGTCAATGTCGTCAGATTCCAAGCGACGCACGATCATGGATTCACCGTAACGCGACGTGTGTAAAGGTTGTGCGGTGACTCTTCGCGCGACGTTGTTTGACATGGACGGGCTGTTGCTGGACTCAGAGATTCTCTGGCATAAGGCGGAAGTGGAGATTTTCGGATCTCTCGGCGTACCTCTCGGCGATGCCGAAACCCGCTCTACGAAAGGCATGTACGTCAACGAGGTCGTGCAGTTTTGGTTCTCGCTCTATCCATGGAAGGGTCCCTCGGAGGATGACGTGGTCGATATGTTGCTCGCGCGCGTGGGCGAACTCGTCGAGACCGAGGGACGACTCCTGCCGGGTGCCGAGCGCGCGCTCGATCTCACGGGAGAGCGCGGTCCACTCGCCCTGGCGAGTTCGACGCCGATGGCCCTCATTGTTCGCTGCCTCAAGCACTTCAATCTCTTCGATCGCTTCGCCGCGATTCACTCGGCGGAGTTCGAGCCCTATGGCAAGCCCCACCCCGGGGTTTTTCTGAGCGCCGCGGTGACGCTCGGCATTGCGCCCACCTCGTGCCTCGTGCTCGAAGATTCGGCGGCGGGAGTCTTGGCCGCCAAGTCCGCGACGATGACCGTCATTGCGGTTCCGACGATCGAAGACGCACCGCGTCCGGAATTTGCTCTGGCTGACCTCGTGTTGGGTTCTCTCGAGGAACTGACCCCGATCTGGCTCGACGAGCGCTTCGCCTAAAGCTCTTTCATAAAGCGAGTGGCGAGCTCGTACGAATGGGCTCCGGGTGGGTACTCGTCGACCGTGATCCAGCCGTGGGTGCGATAGAGCTCGAGCGCTTCAGGTTGGGCGTACCCCGACTCGAGATAGATCTGGCGAAAGCCAATCTCGCGGGCGCGCGCTTCCGCACGCTCCATCAGCTGAAGTCCGATGCCGAGGCGACGTTGGTCCGGGCGGACCCAGAGTCGCTTTATCTCAGCAATGTGGTGCTCTGGGTTGCTGATCGGTCGCAGTCCCACGCCGCCAATGAGATGTCCGTCTCGACGCGCCACAAGGAATGTTCCTAGAGGCGCCATCAACTCTTCGACGTGAAGGTGTAAGTCTTCCTCGCTTCCGCCGTAGCGACGGTTCAGTTCGTCGATCGACGCGTGATAGACGCTGAGAGCACCGTGAGTGGTTATGAGTTCGTCATCGATGGTGAGTTCGGACACGGTTCACACAGTAGAGGCCGGACTGCGACATTCACCTCGTTCACTACGATGTGAGAGTTCATTGAAGGAGATCCATGTTTCGCCCGGTCAGCGCCGAACTTGAGTTTGTGGCCATTGAAGAGGCCGAACTCGCCCGATGGAAGGCGAACGACGTCTTCGAGCGGTCCGTCACGTTGCGCAAGGGTTGCGAGCCGTGGGTGTTCTATGAGGGGCCGCCGACCGCGAATGGTCTGCCGGGTCTCCATCACGTTTGGGCTCGCGTGTACAAAGACCTCTTCTGCCGCTATCAAACAATGCAGGGACGTTTCGTTGCGCGTCGCGCGGGCTGGGACACCCACGGGCTTCCCGTCGAGGTGCAGGTGGAGAAGCAACTCGGCGTGTCGGGGAAAAAAGAGATTGAGGAGCGCGTGGGTATCGCGGAGTTCGCCCGACTCTGTCGCGAATCGGTGCTCGTCCACGTCGAGGAGTTCGAACGCCTGACCGCTCGCATCGGGTACTGGATTGACACCGAGCACGCGTACTACACCTATCACCCTTCCTATGTGGAGTCGGTGTGGTGGCACCTCAAGCAGCTCTTTGATCGTGGCCTGCTTTACGAAGACTTCAAAGTTGTTCCGTATTGTCCACGGTGCGAGACCGGCCTGTCATCGCACGAACTCGGCCAACCTGGCGTCTACACCGACGAAACAGACGAGAGCGCCTACGTCCGTTTTCAACTCACCGACGCGAGCGCGCGCAACGACCTCGGCGGCGCCACGCATCTCGCGGTCTGGACCACAACGCCGTGGACGTTGATCTCCAACGTCGCCGTCGCGGTCAATCCCGAAGTGACCTACGCCGTCGTTGACGGCACCGTCGTGGCGGAAGATCTCGTCACGGCCGTATTCGGTGAGGACGCAACGGCTAGTGCGACCTTTCCTGGTAGTCGCCTGCTCGGACTTCACTACGACCGACCCTTTGATGACGTACCGCTTCCAGAGGGCGTCGACGCGAACTACGTCGTGGGCGCCGAGTACGTCACGACTGAAGACGGCACCGGTCTGGTGCACCAGTCGCCGGGCTTTGGTGAGATCGACCGTCAGGTTGCTCGTGAGAATGGCCTGCCGACGTTGAACCCGGTCGGCCCCGATGGAACGTTTAACGCGACCGTGTCCTGGCTTCAAGGCCAGCACGTTCGCGACACCAACCACGAGATCAACGACGTGCTCGAGCGCCGCGGACTCTTGATTCGCCGTTTCGATTACACCCACTCCCTGCCGCACTGTTGGCGCTGCGGGACGGTCTTGATCTACTGGGCGAAGCCGAGTTGGTACGTCGCAACGAGTCAATACAAACCGCAACTGATCTCTGAGAACCAGGGTATCGATTGGCACCCGAGCTATATCCGCGACGGTCGCATGGGCGAGTGGCTGGCCAACAACGTGGACTGGGCGCTCTCGCGCGATCGGTACTGGGGCACGCCTCTTCCGATCTGGCGATGCGAGGACGGACACCTCACTTGTGTGGCTTCGCGCGACGAACTCTCGACGCTGACCGGACGCGATCTGGGTGACCTCGAGCCGCACCGGCCCGAGATCGACGAAGTGGTCTTCGACTGCCCCACGTGCCAGAAAGAAGCGCGCCGCGTCGAGCCGGTAATTGATGCCTGGTTCGACTCGGGTTCCATGCCGGCGGCGCAGGTGGGCTATCCGCACGTTCCCGGTAGCGAAGAGGCGATGCAGTTCCCGGCCCAGTTCATCGCTGAAGCCATCGATCAAACACGCGGCTGGTTCTATTCGCTGCTCGCCGTCAATACTCTTGTCTTCGGTGCGACACCCTACGAACATGTGCTGTGTCTTGGCCACATAGTGGACGAAACCGGCAAAAAGATGAGCAAGTCTCTCGGGAACGTCATTGATCCGTGGGAAGTCCTCAATACCCGTGGCGCGGACCCGCTGCGATGGTGGATGTTCTCGCAGGGTTCGCCATGGACCTCCACGCGCGCGAGTCTGGGCGCGATCGATTCGGCAATGCGCGAAACCCTGGCGACGCTCTGGAACACGTTCAGCTTTTTTACGACCTACGCGTCACTCAACGAGTTCGATCCGAGCGACCCGGCCGTTCCGGACTTCGCGGAGCGCAGCGCCATCGATCGGTGGATTCTTTCGCGCATGGAAAGTGTCACGGAGACCGTGACGGCTGCGCTCGACGGGTACGAGCCGCTCGGTGGAACCGACGCCCTCATCGAACTGATCGACGATCTCTCAAACTGGTATGTCCGTCGCAGTCGCCGCCGCTTCTGGCGCACCGATCCGACGGCTCCGCCTTCGGACTCACTGGCGGCCCAGGCAACGCTCTTAGAAGTGCTCCAGCGCGTGACCTTATTATTGGCGCCGTTTTGCCCCCTGCTCACCGAGCGCCTCTATCAGGACTTATTTGATGTCAGTGACTATGACTCGGTGCACCTGGTCGACTGGCCTCGTGCCCAAATCGAACGACGCGACGAGGGCCTCGAAGCTTCGATGGCCGTCGCGCGACGACTGACCTCACTCGGGCGCTCGGCACGAGCGGAAGCCGGCGTCAAAGTTCGCCAGCCCTTGGCCAGAGCGCTGGTGTTCGTGCCAGTGTCGTCTCCACGACCGCCCGAGGGCGTCGTCGAAGAGGAGTTGAACGTCGATCACCTGGAATACGGGCGAGAATTAGCCGAAGTGCTCTCCTTCGAACTCGTGCCGAACTTTCGCTCGGTGGGACCGCGTCTCGGCGAAGCAGTGAAGGAACTTCGTGGCGCGCTCGCCACGCTCGACGCCGCCGCCGCGGCCAGTGCTTTAGAAGCGGGCGAGAGTGTCACTGTCAGGCTGTCCAGCGGTGACTTCGAACTCAGCGGTGAGGATCTGGAACTCCGCGTCAAAGGCCAAAGCGGATTCGCCGTGTCGAGAGACGGGGCCGAAGTGGTGGCCCTCGACCTCACGCTCGACGATGACCTTCGCCGCCGCGGCTATCTACGCGACGTTGTGCGCCAAGTCCAGGATCTTCGAAAGAACTCGGGTCTCGACGTCGCCGACCGCATTGTGCTTCACGTCACAGGTCTCGACGATCTCAGCGAGGGGTTCGACACGTTGGCGAGCGAGGTGCTCGCGCTGCGAGTGGAGTCGACGCCGGGAGTTGGTGAGGGAACAAAGCTTGACCTCGACGATGAGCGCGAGGCCCTCGCGTGGGTCGTGAAGGTTTAGCGCGGCGCGTTCAGTTTGGTGAGAAGTTCCGTCAGGACGCCACGCTCGGTGTCGTTGAGACGCGTGGCCAGATTCTCTTCGAGGTAGTGCAAGTGCACGAGCAGCGCTTCATCTAATTTGGCGCCGCCCTTCTCGGTGATCGCCACCCAGATCGCTCGGCGATCTGCCGCACAGTGTTCGCGGCGCACATAACCCGCCTCTTCGAGACGATCAATGAGGCGCGTGGTGCCCCCGGTTGAGTGAACGATGGCGTCCGCCATTTGGCTCATTTTCATGCGACCGTCTTCGTTCTGGCGTAGTTGCAAGAGCACGTCGAACCAGGCGAGGGGGAGCGAGCAGCGGGCCTCAAGTTCGGCACCCATTTCCCTCGACATTCGCGCGTTGGTCTCCAGCAGTAGCCCGAAGAGGGTTACTTTCTCATCACCGGAGGGACATGCACTGGCGGAAATGGTCACCACATTATTATATAGGCAGTTACTGATAAATCAGTAACTTCTTGACAAGTAATTGCGCAAGCAACTATAATTACGGAAGCACACATAGTGCCCTGATAACTAGGAGATCCCCATGAGCAACCTTCCCGCTCCCGGCGTTTACACC
>JBAQZL010000140.1:0-1520 GCA_049790955.1 Acidimicrobiales bacterium | reverse complement strand
CCGCCCGGGGCCGAAGGACAGCTGGAGAGCAAAGACGCCTTGGCTCGGACTGACGGTGCACGACTTGAGGGACCACCGACCGTTCACGCCGCCGCTCGCCACCAGCGTGCCTTTGGCTGCCGGGGCCCGGGCGTCCAGTTCGCCCGTGAATCGGATGGTGTCGTGATACACCAAAAGCCGCCGGCCAGTCTTTACCCCAAACCACGTATCGAGAACTACGCTGAAGCGTCGCTGGCGGGGAAAGTCGACCTTGCCCAGGAAGGGATCCGTTGATGAAACAGAACATCCAGGTCGCGATACCACTCTTTCCTGAGTTCACCGCCCTGGACGCCATTGGTCCCTACGAAGTACTGCAACGAGTCCCTTCGATTGACGTCACATTTATCGGCCACCACAGAGGCGTGGTACGCACCGACGATCGTTCCCTCGGCGTCGCGATCGACGCCACATTCGAGAACTGTCCTGAACCCGATGTCATCGTGTTTCCCGGCGGGGTGGGTACGCGCATTCTCGAGCGTGACGAAGAGGTGCTTGAGTGGGTCCGACACGCCCACGTCAAGTCGACGTTCACCACCTCGGTCTGTTCGGGCTCGCTGGTGCTTGGCGCGGCAGGCTTGCTTAGGGGCCTTTCGGCAACCACTCATTGGAGTTGCTACGAGGAACTTGCCGCCCATGGAGCCCTCGTCACACCTCAAAGGGTGGTCGAAAACCTGCCCGAGCGAATCATGACATCGGCGGGTGTGTCAAGCGGCATCGACATGGCTCTGCGACTTCTAGAGCTGCTCGTCGACCGAACGGCCGCCGAGGCAGCGCAGCTCATGATCGAATACGATCCACAGCCCCCCTTCGACTCCGGCTCAAGGTCCAAGGCCAGCAGAACGACCGTCGACCGCGCCGCGGAGTATTCGCTGAGTCGAAGATGATGAGCCCCCCGTTCTCGGACCTCCACGGCCATCTAGGCATATCGTCAGCCGAGAGAAGCGAGATCGTCTGCGGCGGCGATCCAAAATTTCCCGCCTCGCCCACCAGGGACCAATACACTGAGGCCCAATGATTCGCCGCCACCGATCAGGGCGGCGAGGACTGCGAACTGACCAGAATGTTCGAAGCGAGGAAGTTCACGTGCAGCAAGTTCCGAGTCCGAGAAGGCCGACGATGGGCGATGTCGCGGCCCTTGCTGGGGTGAGTCGTAAAACAGTGTCGCGCGTCTTCAATTCTGAACCGACGGTCGCCGAAGATCTCGTTTTCAAGGTGCGACGAGCAGCCGATCAACTGAACTACAAGATGAATCTGGTGGCAAGCGATCTTCGCCGGAAGAGCGGTCGTCCGTCGACTATTGGTCTTCTCATTCAAGATGTCTCCAACGAGTTTTCGGCGAGCATCTTTCGCTCCGTTGAGAATTATGCCGAACAACAGGGCGTCACCGTACTCGCGAGCAATATCGACGAGGATCCCGAACGCGAGCACGAGCTCTCCTCCGCCCTCATAGCTCGGCGGGTCGACGGCCTACTGCTTGTTCC
>JBAQZL010000139.1:0-26559 GCA_049790955.1 Acidimicrobiales bacterium | reverse complement strand
GTGGGCGTGCGCTGCACCGTCACGCGCTAGACGTGCGCGTCGCCTACCTCTCGCTCGGCACGAACATAGGCGATCGTGGAGCACACCTCGAGGGCGCGATTGCGACCCTCGCCGAGGGCGAGCCGTATCGTCTCTCGCACGTGTACGAGACCGAGCCAGTCGGGGGAGTTCCTCAAGACGATTTTTGGAATCTGGTGATGGAGATCGCGACCGAGGCCAGCGGCGATGAGCTGCTCGAGCGCGCGCGCCGCGCCGAAGAGAAGGCCGGGCGCACGCGCGACGTGCGCTGGGGACCGCGCACTCTCGATGTTGACGTGCTCTTGGTGGGCGACGAAGTTCGCGACGACCCGGAGTTGACGCTGCCCCATCCTCGACTCTTCGAGCGAGCGTTCGTGCTGCGTCCATTGAAAGATCTGGCTCCTCAGCTCGTCACGGACGAGCAGTTGGCGAGCGCGACTGGCCACGTCGTGGAACTCGGTACACTTTCTTCATTGCGCTAGTAACCGAACGGCACCTACGGGGCCGGAACGGAATGGAGCCAGTATGAAGATCACAATCGTGGGCGCTGGTCGCGCCGGCACCTCTTTCGCCGCGGCGTTGGCCGAGGTGGGATACGACGTACGCCTCATCCATCACGACGACCTCGAGCGAGTCGGCGACGCGGACGTGGTGTTGCTCTGCGTACCCGACGACGCCATCGCCGCGGTATCGAACGCGCTGGAGTCGAGCGATGCCCGCGCGGTTCTGCACGTGGCCGGATCGAAGGGACTTGGTGATCTGGCGAAGCACCCACGCGTGGGCTTTCTGCATCCACTCGCCGTGCTGTCATCGGGCGAGGTCGGCGCGACTCGTTTGCGCGGCGCGCTCTTCAGCGTGGGCGGCGACGGCGTGGTTAACGAACTGGTCGCGTCCTTGGACGGGCGCACGATTCGCCTGCGTGACGATCAGCGCGTCAACTATCACGCCACGGCGGCGGTTGCGGCCAATCATCTCGTCGCATTGATGGGACACGTGGAAGCGCTCGCCGAGTCGGCGGGTCTCTCGTTCGATGACTTTGTCCCCCTCATTCAACAGGCCCTCTCTGATGTGGTTGAGGTGGGGGCCCAGCGCGCACTTACCGGACCGGCGTCACGTTCGGACATGGCGACCATCGACGCGCACCTCGGGGCCATTCCCGAGAGTGAGCGCGCGACGTACGTGGCGCTCGCTCGCGCCGCCTTCGAACTGGCCGAACAACGTCGGCTCGCGTCGGCCTAGTGCGCGAGCTCAGCGACATCGCCGCGTGGCGACAGTTCGCCCACGACGAGCGCGTCGCGGGTCGACGCGTGGGACTCGTGCCGACCATGGGCGCTCTGCACCAAGGTCACGTCTCTCTCTTTCGCGCGGCCAAGGCCGCGAGCGACGTCGTCATCGCCACGATCTTCGTGAACCCCCGCCAGTTCGCCGACGAGAACGACCTCGCGCACTATCCGCGCACACTCGAGCACGATCGCACACTCGCCGCCGAGTGCGGAGTGGACTGTCTCGTCACGCCGACGCTTGATGAGATGTGGCCCGACTATCCCGACTGCACACCAACGACGGTCTCAGTTCGAGGAATCGGCGACGTCTTCGAGGGTGCCGATCGTCCTGGCCACTTCGACGGAGTGGCCAGCGTCGTCGCCAAGCTCTTCGCCGTGACTGGCCCATGCAGCGCGTTCTTTGGCGAAAAGGACTTTCAACAGCTCGCCGTCGTTCGCCAACTTGTTCGTGACCTTGGATTCGATGTGGAGGTCGCGGGGTGTCCCATCGTGCGCGACGAGGATGGTCTGGCCCTCTCGAGTCGTAACGTTCGCCTGTCGAGCGAGGCACGCCGACGGGCGCTCGGACTATCGCGCGCACTCTCGTACGTGGCGAGCACCAGCGCTCGCGCGAGCACGCTGCGCGCCACGATGCGCACCATCCTCGACGACTCGGGGGTCGACGTCGCGTACGCCGAAGTGGTTGATTCGCGCACGTTACGTCCGTCCACTGACGACGAATCGGGTCCGCGCCGCGCTCTCGTCGCGGGATTCGTCGATGGAGTGCGTCTGCTCGATAATGGGCCGGTCACCATCGTGGGGGAAACCTAGTGCTTCTAGCTATGGACGTCGGCAACACCGAAACACTGATTGGTCTCTTCGGCCAGGCCGATCTCGATGCGCCCGAGGCCATGGGTTTCGCGCGCGCGAGCGGCGAGCACGGTCTCGCGTATCACTGGCGCACGTCAACCGTCGTAGAGCGCACGCCCGACGAGCACGCCATCATGCTTACCCAACTGCTCGATCTCGAAGGGTTGGATCTGAAGACGACGGTCACCGAGATCGCCATCTGTTCTTCGGCGCCGGCCGTTACGACACAACTTCGCCGCATGGCCAAGCGCTGGTTCTCCGATCTGGAGCTCACCGTGCTTGGCCCGGGCACCAAGTCGGGCATGCCGATTCTCTACGAGAATCCGCGCGAGGTTGGCGCCGACCGCGTGGCCGACGCCGTCGGTGCGTACGACCTCTATCCCGGTCCGCTGATTGTTGTGGATCTCGGAACGGCCACGGTCTTTGACGTCATCAGCGCCAACGGTGAGTATCTCGGTGGAGCCATTGCCCCCGGGGTCGCCATCTCGCTCGAGGCGCTCTACACCCACGCCGCCGCGCTGCGCTCGGTGGAACTCGTGCGACCACGCTCGGTGATCGGCCGTTCCACCGTCGAATCGATCCAAAGTGGAGTGCTCTACGGCTTCGCGGCTCAGGTCGACGGCATCATCGATCGCATTCTCGACGAGCTGGGAGACGCCACGATTATCGGGACTGGAGGACTCGCCAGTCTGATCGCGCCGCACACGAAACACGTGCGCATCATCGAACCGTGGTTGACCCTGCACGGATTGCGTATCGTTCATGAAAGGAATCACCAGAAAGAAGCCACGTGACCACGCCCTATCAGTTCGCACATGACAGCTACGCCGCTTCACTGCAGAGCACGTTCTCGTTCCTCGCGGACGGTGAAGAGTCGGGTCAGGTCGTTCACGTGGCTGGACGCATTGTGCTTCTGCGCCGCCAGGGAAAATTGGCCTTCGCCACGATGCGCGACTCGACGGGAGAGATCCAACTCTTCGTCCTCGAGGGCGTGGCCCAGAACTTCGACGAGTTCTCCAAACTGCACCTCGGTGACTGGGTCGGAGTTGTGGGCGAAGTCGTGCGCACCAAGCGCGGTGAACTCTCGGTAAAAGTCGCGACGTGGGAGCGCCTCGCTGAAGCACTGCGCAACTTTGGCGACAAGTGGGCCGGCATTGCCGACTTCGACCTGCGCTATCGCCACCGCGAAGCCGACCTCTGGGCGAATGAGACGACGCGACGCTCCCTGCAACGTCGTAGCGACATGATGCGCGCCGTGCGCGAGCGCTGCTGGGCCGCGGGCTTCATGGAAGTGGAGACGCCAATCTTGAACGCCGTGCCGACCGGATCCTCGGCTCGTCCCTTCGTCACGCGCCACAACGCCCTCGACAGCGACTTCTATCTCCGCGTAGCGCCCGAACTCTGGCTCAAGCGACTCGTGGTCGGCGGTTTCGAGAGAGTGTTCGAGCTCGGGCGCGTCTTTCGCAACGAGGGGGTGAGCCCGCGCCACAACCCCGAGTTCACGATGCTCGAGCTCTACGCCGCCTACTGGGACGTCGACGACATGATGTCCTTCACCGAGGAGCTCGTGGCGGGTGTGGCGATGGACGTGCTCGGGGCCACAGAGTTCGAATACCAGGGAAAGCAGATCTCCTTCACGACTCCGTGGGCGCGGCGTCCCATGGCCGAACTCGCCAGCGAAGCGCTCGGGCGCGAGGTGTCGGTGCACACGCCGCGCGAAGAGCTCGCGGGATACCTGCGCGAGCGCGGCGTCGAGGTGCATCCCTCGTGGGGCGCGGGTCGCAGTCTGGCTGAACTGTTCGAGCTGCTGGCCGAGGAGTCACTCTGGGACGCGACCTTCGTGACGGAGTATCCGGTCGAAGTGTCACCGCTGTCGCGTCGACACCGTCGCGACCCAGAGGTCACCGAGCGCTTCGAGTCGTACCTTGCGGGACGCGAACTCTCCAACGGCTTCTCTGAGCTGATCGACCCCGTGGAGCAGCGCGAGCGTTTCGAAGAGCAGGCCCGACTCGCGGCCGCGGGCGAAGACGAGACGATGGCCATCGATGAGGACTACATCATGGCGCTCGAGTGGGGTCTTCCTCCGACAGCCGGACTGGGCATTGGCATGGACCGCCTGGCGATGGTCCTCGCCGACGAGTCCAACATCAAAGAGGTCATTGCGTTTCCGACCTTGAAGCCCGAACGCTCTTAGTAGCGGGGAAGTTCTTCCAGCAGCGACGTAATGAGTGCGGTAAATCCCACTCGCAACTTCGCGCTCGGCAGTACGGCAATCGCGCGGTGCGCGTCGGCGAGGAATCGATTCGCGGCCAGCATGGTGCGGTCGATGCCGTCGGTCGCGACAACTAGTTTGCGCGCGCGCTCACGGTCGTCGTCCTCGAGGGGCCGACCAAGCAGTGACGACAGCTCTCCGGCTTGGCGAGAGTCGCGCAGCGCGTACAGAGTTGGCAGGCTGTAGATACCTTCGGCGAGATCTTGACCGGCGGGCTTGCCGAGTTGGTTGTCCGTCGCGGTGAGATCCAAGATGTCGTCGCGCAACTGATACACCATGCCAAAGCAGCGTCCGAACTCGGCGAGCGCTTCGGTCTCGGCGGAGGACAGGTGCGCGGTCATGGCCCCCATGCGACAGCTCGAGGACATCAACGCGGCGGTCTTACCCTCGATTGCCTCGAAGTAGTCGTGCTCAGTGCGATCGAGGGAGAAGGCGGTGCGCACTTCACTGACCTGGCCCCTGGTCAGCCAGGCGAGAGTGCGCGCCATCAGGCTCGCTGACTCGGCGCCAAGGTCCGCGGCGAGCCCGGCGGAGCGCGCCATCAGGTAGTCCCCGGCGACAATCGCGATCAGGTTGCCGTAACGAGCGTTCACGCTATCGACGTTTCGACGGATTTCGGCCTCGTCCATGACGTCGTCGTGGTACAGCGACGCGACGTGCATCAGCTCGAGCGAGACCGCGCCCAGCAGATCTTCGTGCGTGGCCGGATGCTCGCCGCTGGTGGCGGAGGCGATCGCGAGAAGAGCGCGTAGTCGTTTGCCTCCGGCGTCAATAAGGTGAGTAGTCACCGCGTCGAGGTACGCGTCGCCGAAGATGACCGACTCGGTGAGTAACACCTCGAGTCGAACTAGGTCGTCATCAACTGACGTAAGCCCTAATTGCTCGAGGGGATTCACGTTTCACACCTTAATTGACCGTTATTGGTGATCACGGGGGCTCGACATAATAGGCCCTGATGACCGGTACACTGCAAACAAAAGAACAAAGGACGACCATTGTTTGAACGTTTTACTGACCGTGCCCGGCGAGTTCTCGTACTCGCACAGGAAGAGGCACGCGACCTGAACCACGCCTTCATCGGAACCGAGCACATCCTGCTGGGTCTCATTCGAGAGGGCGAAGGCGTCGCGGCCAAGGCGCTGGACGCCTTGGGGGTCACCTTCGACGTCGTGCGCGAAAAGGTGGAAGAGGCCATTGGGGCCAACACCAACCCGTCGCCCGGTTCGCCCCCCTTTACCCCTCGGGCCAAAAAGGTCCTGGAACTCTCGCTTCGTGAAGCCCTGCAGCTAGGCCACTCCTACATCGGTACTGAGCACATGCTGCTCGGACTCGTCCGCGAGGGCGAAGGCGTCGCCGCCCAGGTCTTGAACGACCTCGGTGCCGACATGGCGCGCGTACGCACCCAAGTCATCCAGATGATGTCTGGCCAGGCCGGCAAAGAGGCGGGCGCCGCGAGCGTCGCGGGTGCCTCGAAGGGCGATTCTGAGTCCCAGGGTGGATCTGCCGTCCTCGATCAGTTCGGCCGCAACCTCACGCAGTTCGCCCGCGAAGGCAAACTCGACCCGCTCGTCGGGCGTGAGAAAGAAGTCGAGCGCGTGATGCAGGTTCTCTCGCGTCGCACCAAGAACAACCCCGTTCTCATCGGTGAGCCCGGCGTCGGCAAGACCGCCATCGTCGAAGGCCTCGCCCAGCGCATTGTCGCGAACCAGGTGCCCGTCACCCTCGCCGACAAGCAGCTCTACACGCTTGACCTCGGCGCGATCGTCGCCGGTAGCCGCTACCGCGGTGACTTCGAAGAGCGCTTGAAGAAGGTGCTCAAAGAGATTCGTACGCGCGGGGACATCATCTTGTTCATCGACGAGATCCACACCCTGGTGGGTGCCGGTGCCGCCGAAGGCGCTATCGACGCCGCGTCGATTCTGAAGCCCATGCTGGCGCGTGGCGAGCTCCAGACCGTGGGCGCCACGACCATCGACGAATACCGCAAGCACATCGAAAAGGACGCCGCCCTCGAGCGCCGCTTCCAGCCCGTGAAGGTTGAGCAGCCCTCAGTCGCCATGACCATCGAGATCTTGAAGGGTCTGCGTGAGGTCTACGAAGAGTTCCACGCCGTCAAGATCACCGACCAGGCACTGATCGCGGCCGCCAACATGTCCGACCGCTACATCTCGGACCGCTTCTTGCCCGACAAGGCCATCGACCTCATCGACGAGGCCGGTAGTCGTCTGCGCATCCGTCGCATGGACACTCCGCCGGCCGCGAAGAAGCTGGACGAGGACATCCTGCGCCTGCGTCGCGATAAAGAGTCCGCCATGGACTCGGGCGCCATCGACCAGGCCAAAGCTCTCGACCAGCAAGAGCAGGAGCTCATTTCCAAGCGCGACGAACTCGACGCCGCGTCGCTGTCTGTTGGCGGCGAGTCGTTCGACCTGGTGGACGAAGAGACCATCGCAGAGGTTTTGGCTGTGTGGACGGGTATCCCCGTCTACCGCTTGACCGAAGAAGAGACGGTCAAGTTGCTGCGCATGGAGGATGAACTCCACAAGCGCGTTATTGGCCAAGACGAGGCGGTCGCGTCGCTCAGTCGCGCCATTCGTCGCACACGCGCGGGTCTAAAGGACCCCAAGCGCCCCGGTGGCTCATTCATCTTCCTCGGCCCGACCGGTGTTGGTAAGACGGAGCTCGCGAAGACCCTCGCCGAGTTCCTCTTCGACGACGCCGACGCGCTCATTCAGTTGGACATGTCGGAGTACATGGAGAAGCACTCGGTCTCACGGCTCGTCGGTTCGCCCCCGGGCTACGTGGGCTACGACGAAGGTGGTCAGCTCACCGAGGCCGTTCGACGCAAGCCCTTCTCCGTCGTCCTGTTCGACGAAGTGGAAAAGGCTCACCCCGACGTCTTCAACACCCTCTTGCAAATCCTCGAAGACGGCCGTCTGACCGACTCACAGGGCCGCGCCGTGGACTTTAAGAACACGATCCTGATCATGACCTCGAACCTGGGGACGTCGGATCTTCGCAAAGCCGCCATTGGCTTTGGCAAAGGCTCGGACTCCATCACGCACGAGCGCATGAAGGAGAAGGTCAACCAGGCGCTGAAGGCGCACTTCCGCCCGGAGTTCTTGAACCGCATCGACGACACGATCGTGTTCCACGAACTGACCCGCGAAGAAGTCATCTTGGTAGCGGACCTGTTCATCACACGTCTGCGCGATCAGTTGACCACGCAGGGTCTCGGACTCGAGCTCTCAGCCACCGCCCAGGCGTTCTTGGCCGAAAAGGGTTACGACCCCGAGTTGGGTGCGCGACCGCTGCGTCGAGCGATCCAGCAGTACGTCGAGGACGTCTTGAGCGAGAAGATTCTGTTCAAGGAGTTCCACGCCGGCCAGACCATCGTGGTCGACACGGCCGAGGGTGACGACGGAACCTTCCTCACCTTCGAAGGCGTTGAGGGCTTGCCGCCTTCAGTGGACTTCGAAGACACCACCAACGCGTAGTCGCGTAACAAGCACCATCTAACGTCGCGAACGTGAAGAGCCACGTTCGTTACGTCTGTCGACTGTGCGGTTCGAGCGCGCCGCGCTGGCAGGGACGCTGCGGCGCGTGTTCCGAGTGGAACTCTATTGACGAGGTGACGGGGCCTGAGCCCTCGCGAAGAACACACGTCAGCGCGAGCGCACTACGCGACGTCGGAGGAGATGCGACCGCCGCCCTCTCATCGGGAGTCCGCGAAATCGACCGTGTACTCGGTGGTGGATTCGTCGCGGGCTCGACCACCCTTCTCTATGGGGAACCGGGAGTGGGAAAGTCGACGCTCGCGCTCATGACCCTCTGCGCGCTGGCCCGCGATCGCGACGTTCTCCTTATCGCCGCCGAAGAGTCCGCGGCCCAGATCGCTCAGCGGGCGCAGAGAATTGGAGACATCCCTAGGCGACTCGATGTCGCGAACACGACGAGCGTCGAGAGCGCGTCGGATCTGTTAGGGGAGCGCCCTCGGGCTCTGTGCGTGATCGACTCGATCTCGGCCATGAGCGACGATGCGCTACCAAGCGTCGTGGGCTCGGTCCCCCAAATTCGCGCCGCGGCCGAGCGGCTCTGCTCCATCGCCAAAGCAACGGACACGGCACTGCTGCTGATTGGACACGTGACCAAGGACGGCGAACTCGCCGGACCCCGCGCGCTCGAGCATCTAGTCGACACCGTCATTCGTATTGAGGGCGATCGTCACGGTTCCCTGCGCACCGTGCGCGCTCAAAAACACCGCTTCGGGCCGACAGGGGAAGTGGGACTCTTTGAGATGGTCGGTGACGGACTCCGCGAGATACTCGACCCGTCGACGTCCCTGCGCGGCCCCGAATTGGACGTACCCGGCGTGGTCCTGACCGTGACCAATGACGGCTCACGGTCGTTCGTGGTGGAGATTCAAGCCCTGGTCGCTCACGCCGCGGGATCCACCAAGCGCGTGGCCTATCAACTCTCGTCACCGCGCCTCTCGCTCCTTCTCGCGGTGTTGGAAGCACGCTGTGGCGTGGACACGAGCGCGCTCGACGTGTTTGCCGCCACCGCGGGCGGCCTGTCGGCCAGCGAACCCGGTGTCGACGTGGCCCTCGCCCTCGCGATCGCCTCGGCGGCACTCGGTTTTGCCGTGTCGCCACGGGTTGTTGCGATCGGCGAGGTGGGACTCGCCGGAGAACTTCGCGCGGTCTCGGGCATGTCGCGTCGGATTCAAGAAGCACAGCGCCTGGGCGCCCGTGCGATCATCCTTCCCGCCTCGGCCGAAGTCGTCGACGGTGACGGACTCGTATTTCGGCGTTGCCATTCCTTAGTTGAGGCGATCGCCGCCGCGCGCCTTGACGTCCCCGCGGGCTCGTAGACGTTCGACCGCTCGCGATGCGCTCAGGGAATGAGCAGCACGCGTCCGAACGCCTGACGGCTTTCGATGTAGGCGTGCGCTTCTTCCGCGTCGGCCAAGGGGTAGGTGCGATCGATGACCACACGCCACTTATCCGCCGCGACGTCGCGGAGGATCGTCTCGATGAGCGCGTGCGCCCGAGTACCAAGGAACAGTTCCGCACCGAGAAAGTAGCTCGTAAACGCTTGGTTCTGTCCACGCATCGACGAGATGTCGAGCGACCCCGACTCCTCGCGTCCCGCGTCACCGAAACTGACGCAACGTCCGCGGTAGGCCAATGCCTGGAGACTCTTCTGCAGATTGGAACCGCCCACCGAGTCGACGATCACGTCCGCGCCATGTCCTGACGTGAGCTCGCGAACCCGCTGCGCGAAGTCCTCTTTTTGGTAGTTGATGCCCTCGTCCAGTCCATACTCACGCAGTCGCTCGAGGCGCTCCGCGCTGGAGGCAGTAGCGATGACGCGTGCTCCGGCGTCCTTCGCCATCTGAATGGCCGCGATGCCCACCCCACTGGCGCCGGCGTGTATCAGGACCGTCTCCCCACCGCTCAGGCGACCGAACTCGAAGAGGCAGTCGTGCGCCGTGCCATAGGCCGTCGGTACAGCGGCCGCCACTTCCATCGAGACGTTCTCGGGTATCTTCCAACAGAACGAGGGGTACACGGCCCGCAGTTCTGCGTGTGACCCGTTCATGCCGAGGGTGACGACTCGATCTCCCACAGTGAAACTGCTCACGTGGGCACCGACCGCGACGACCGTGCCCGACGCCTGGTACCCCACGATGTGCGGTGTGGCGCTCATGTCGCCGCGCAGTCGATTCAGCGTGTCGCCGCCTTCGATGCTGATCGCCTCGACCTGTACCAACACGTCTTCGTCGGAGGCCACTGGCTCGGGTACGTCCTCGTACCGAAAGACGCTCGGAGCGCCCGTTTCGTAATAGACCGCAGCTTTCATGGATCCCTCGCTTTAACCGGCGCCCAACGAGGCGAGACTAACGCGAACGACGTGGTCGGCACTGTTCGTCGATAGAGACTCATCTCCGACTGTCTCGGTCCGACGCTGAGTGCGCTCGACCTCAACGCGAGCCGGGACTCTTGGTGCCTCGGCTTCCTCTCTCAGATAGGCAGTAATCGCTCCCCTACGGGCGGGCCTGATCCAGTTCTTTTTTGAGCCACTCCATTAACCGTGAGTGCTGCTCCGGATCGACGTGCGAGACGGCCTTGATGGCCTCGCGATGGCCGGGGTGGTCCGGATCGGCCAGAGCCTGGGAATCCACGTTTGTCGTGCTGTCGTCTTCGTCTTTCTTTCGGTGCGAGCCAAACCAGGGGTGAAACTGGAACGCGCCAAAATTGCCGTATCCGCCAAGACCCGGGCCGCCCAGACCCAGACCGCCAAAGCCTCCGACGCCAAAGCCTCCGCCCCCAAAGCCTCCTCCAAATGCTCCGCACGAGGCGCCGCAATGAGCGCAGCAACCGCCGCAAGATGCGCAACCCGCCATAGTTCTCCCCTCATCAAAACTGCCAACGAGAGAGTATCGAGAACATCCGAGAATCACAGGTAATCGAGTTACAGGGTCTGCGTGTCTCTGTTGGTTCTCGGTCGGGCCGGCACGGTACGGATAAAACAAAAACCTGGTAAAATAGTTAATCCCCCAAACGCCCCATTTCCCCGCGAGCGTTGCCCCCTTTTGAGGAGTCTCAGGTAATGACTGCACGTAAGTACAAAAAAGGCGATCGCCTCGTCTACCCCCACCACGGCGCCTGTACCGTCGAAAAAATCGAGAAAATGACCGCATTTGACGTAAAACAGGACTACCTCAAGCTCAAGGTCGCCTACACCGACCTCGTTTTGATGGTTCCGGTCGCCAACGCCGAGTCGGTTGGCCTGCGTGACGTCATCAACGACGAAGAGGTTGAAGAGGTGTTCGCCGTGCTGCGCAAGAAGGAAGCGCGCATGCCCACCAACTGGTCGCGTCGCTTTAAGAACCACTCCGAGAAGCTCCGCTCCGGCGACATCTACCAAGTGGCTGAAGTAGTGCGAAATCTTTCGATTCGTGACAAGGACAAGGGCCTGAGCGCCGGCGAAAAGCGCATGCTGACCCGTGCGCGCCAGATTCTGGTCTCGGAGTTGACCTTCGCTCTCAACGTGGACACGGAAGCGGCTGAAGAAAAGCTCGCCTCGGTCCTGCCCTAGACATGTCTGTCGCGGCCGTCGTAGTGGCCGCGGGCCGAGGAACTCGTTTTGGCGGGGCGAAGCAGTTCGCTCTCATCGACGGTGAGACCGTCGCCGCCCGCAGTGTTCGCCAAGCCCGCACGGTGGCTGACCTCGTTGTCGTCGTCGTGCCCGAGGGCTATGACGGTGACGGCGAAGGGGCCGATCTCGTGGTCACCGGCGGAGCGTCGAGAGCATCGTCGGTGCGATGCGGACTGGCCCTCTGCGGCGATGCGGACATTGTGATCGTGCACGACGCGGCGCGACCTCTCGCGAGTAGCGAGCTCTTTCGTGCCGTCGTTGGCGCCATCGAGAATGGCGCGGACGCCGCGATCCCCGGACTCACTGTCACCGACACCGTCAAGCGAGTCGCCTCAAAGGACGACGTGACGGTTGTCGCCGAGACGCTCAGCCGTGAGGAGCTCATCGCCGTGCAAACCCCTCAAGCCTTTCGACGCGACGTTCTCGAGCGCGCTCACGCCAACGGCGACGACGCCACCGACGACGCCGGTCTGGTCGAAGCGCTCGGTTCAGTCGTTGTCGTCATCCCCGGAGAGGTCACCAACGTCAAGATCACCCATCTCGGTGACCTCGAGGTACTCGGCGCGAGGAGTCAAAGTTGAGAATCGGTCAGGGCATTGACGTCCACCACTTCAGCGGCGACGCAGAGCGCGAACTCTGGCTCGGGCTCGTTCACGTGCCTGATAGTCCTGGTCTCGAGGGTCACTCCGACGCGGATGCCGCGACACACGCTCTCTGTGACGCCCTCCTCGGGGCCGCGAATCTGGGCGATCTCGGTCGTCACTTTCCCGACACCTCCACCGTGTATCACGGCGTGTCATCGCGGTGGCTTCTCGAGGCCTCGGTCGCTCTCGTTCGCGCGGAGGGTTTTCGAGTCGAATCGGCGGACGTCACCATCATGGCCGAGCGTCCAAAGATTGTTGACTACATGCCCGCTATGTCGAGCGAGCTCTCGACAGTGGTGGGAACCACCGTGTCCGTGAAAGCGACGACCTTCGAGGGACTTGGCGCACTCGGACGTGGCGAAGGTATTGCGGCGAGCGCCGTTGTTCTCTTGCAAGAGGAATCGTGAGTCCGCGCCCGCCCGCTTCGCGCGGACCTCAGCGCCCGACTCGTTCGAACGCTCGTCGTGGTGCGCCAAGCGGACCGCGCCGCTCGCCTCCACGTGAGCGTGAGGGTGTCGGAGGCGACCAGGTCGAGGGCCGACACGCCGTGCTTGAACTGCTGCGCGCCAAGCGACGCGCCGTGCGAAAGATTTTTATCGCCGAGGCCCAGGACGCGTCGGACGTGCTAGACGCCATCGAGTTTGAGGCTCAGCGCCAGCGAATCCCGGTCAGTCTCATCTCCATGACGCGCCTTGATCGCGAGGCGAAGACCGAAGGTCATCAGGGCGTCATGGCCATCGCCCAGGATCTCGATACCGTAACCCTCGACGATCTTTTGAAAGTCGCGAAGCCATTTCTCCTGGTCTGCGATGGTGTTACCGACCCGCGCAACCTTGGAGCCATGTTGCGCAGCGCGGATGGCGCCGGCGTCACCGGAGTCGTTTTGCCCCGTCATCGCTCGGCTCGAATCTCCCCGTCGGTGACGAAGACGGCGGCGGGTGCCATTGAATATCTGACGTTCTGCGACGTCGGCGGCATCCCGAGCGCCATCGATCAGTTGAACCGCGCGGGTGTGTTGACCGTGGGACTCGCGGGCGAATCGAAAGACTCTCTGTACACGCTTGATCTCGGCAGCGGACCAGTGGCGATTGTCGTTGGCGGCGAAGAAAAGGGACTTTCTGCTCTCACGCGCAAACGATGCGCGACCGTTGTGTCAATACCACAAGTCGGAAGAATCAATTCCTTGAACGCGGGAGTCGCAGTGTCGGTTGCCGCATTCGAGGTTGCACGCCAGCGTCGCGCTTCGTCGTAGTTCTCGACATTCCGGAGGGTATCAACTTCTCCACGACTCGCGTACAACTCTGACTCAATGGTCGAAGTGACGCGTTAAAAAAGTGAGACGAATCGCGAGGTTTGTCGTCTTCAACATCGGGGCACATAGGGCAACACCGACGTTGAAGCGGATGGGCGTGCGCTTGATACCCAATCGCATTGTTGAACGAGATGGATTGCCACTGATGAGTCAGCACAACAGTTCGCGTCACGAAAAGCTCAAACTGAATGCCTCAGCGTTATGAATTCTGAAAGAACTCAAAGAGGCAAGAATCTCCTTATTGCTTTACTTGGGGTGAGTCTCTCGATCGTTGCGGTGGGAGTTCCGATAGCAGCTAACGCGACCACGCTTTATACCGTTACCTTTATGGAAAACGACAGTGTCTCAGATTCCACGAACACATTTCAGACGGGCACGTCAGCTCAGGACTTAACAACCTTTTCGAAACTGAATGTGCCCTTCGCAGACCCGGGGTACACGTTCAACGGCTGGAACACTGCCGCAAATGGGACCGGCATTTCTTACAGCGACGGCGCCAACTACTCGTTCGCGGCTGACCTCACTCTTTATGCGCAATGGATCGCACTTCCGGCCATTCACACGGTGACCTTTTTCGAGAACGACAGCGGAACAGACACAACCAATGCATTCCAAACGGGCACGTCAGCTCAGGACTTAACAACCTTTTCGACCCTAAATGTGACGTTCACGAATCTCGGATACGCATTCAACGATTGGAACACTGCCGCAAATGGTGATGGCACTTCTTACGCGAACGGATCGACCTATTCGTTCAGCGCTGACACTTCGCTGTACGCGCAATGGGTCGCTCTTCCAACCGTGACCGCAACATTCGACGTCAATGAAGGAGGTGGAACGGTTGCGCCCATTAATGAGCCCTCCGGTTCAACGATCACCCTGCCTTCGAGCGCCGATCTGACGCGCACCGATTTCACGCTCAGTGGATGGAATACCGCAATCGATGGCAGTGGAACCGAGTACGCGCCCGGGGCATCGATGGTGCTGAATGCCAGTGCCACGTATTACGCGCAGTGGACCGAGACATCTCCCCTGCAGATCGTGTTTGTCGACAATGGCGGCACCGGTTCCGAACCCGCGCTGAGTGGAGAAGCCGGAACGACAGTCACGTTGCCGGGCATAACGGGGCTCACCGATATGGGGTACACGCTGACATCCTGGAATACCGCCGCCAACGGTTCGGGAACGTCGTACGCGCTCGGTGAAGTGTTGACGCTCACCTCACCGATGACGCTGTACGCACAGTGGACCGCGACGCCGTCGTCGATCAAGGTCAACTTCAATGCGAACGGTGGGAGCGGATCACTGGAAGCGCTCTCGGGCGCAGTCGGTTCGAGCGTGACGCTGCCGAGTGCTTCGAGCGTGGTGCGATCTGGTTACACACTGAAATCGTGGAACGCGACAGCCAGTGGATCTGGAACGTCGTATTTGCCGGGCCAAAGTCTCAACCTCACCTCGACGTTGACTCTTTACGCTCAATGGCAAAAGATTCCGTCCTCCGTCTTGTACGGCGACGTGGGCATCTTCAGCGCTCGCTCGGCTGCCCTGACAACTTCACTCAAAAAGCAGGTTCGCACGTTGGCGACAACCATCAAGACCAGGAAATACACCAAGGTCGACCTCTTCGGTTTCAGCGCCGCGACGGGGCAGACGGCGCTGGATAAGACGCTGAGTTCCGAACGGGCGAACAACGTAGCGGCGTATCTGCGAGACGAACTTCGCGCGATTGAGATGTCCGGCGTCTCTATCTCCGTCTCGGGTCAAGGTTCAGTCGAAGGGAAGACCAATTCGACGTACTCGCGCGTCGAAGTCTTCGTGAGTTGAGCGCGTTCGTCGCGAACGCGACAACAGAGCCGGTGGAGGGATTCGAACCCACGACCTGACGATTACAAATCGCCTGCGCTACCAGACTGCGCCACACCGGCATTAACTCAACCAGGTTAGTGAGCCGCGCCCGATCGTCGTAGAGTTGGAGTTAATGAGCGACCCAACTCCTTCACCTCGAGACGGCCACGCCTCCGGGTCCCACTACCAGCCGTCACTCGCAGTCGTGCTCATCATCATCGTGCTCTTCGTTGGCGGCACATTCCTCATGGTTCGAGCCATCTCACCGTCTTCCAGCGCGCCGACGACCACTACAACCCTGGCGACGACGAGCACGACCGCGCCACCGTCGACGACGCGCGTCATCAAGTCACGGACACGCGTTCAAGTGGCAAACGGGACCAATGTCACAAACCTCGCCGCCGACTTCACCCAAAAGCTCATGACCCAGGACTGGGATACCTTGCCGCCGGGCAATGGACCGCACGAAGCGTTGACGATTATCTACTATCTGCCGGGGCAGCTGAGGGCTGCACAAGAGGTCGCGGCGACCATCAAGGTGAGCCTGTCAGCGATTCATCCGCTCGGTCATCTCACGCCCGTCGCAGGTGCATCGGGGGACGACGTTATCGTCATCCTCGGTAACAACTCCGCACCGAAGTAACTCACTCACTCCACGGAAGATCGACTTTGTATCTTTCGAGCGCGGCCCGCAATACGTCGACGGCCATCGGTCGCAACTCTTCGAGTGGGCGATTGCGGTGGCGACGAATACCAAGGTCGACTTGAGCGAGCGCGTGGACGCCGAAGAGTTGCGCGGTGTCAATGAGCAACGCAATCTCAACGCGGTAGTCGGGTTCCAGCGTGATCGATTCCAGTGCACCGCGACGCGCTGCGGTCTCGCCGGCGAGGGGCTGGCGAATTTCGCCTAGGCCCGGAAAGAGCAGTGAAAGTACTGGTCGGGCCGTTAATTCGTTTACCCGACCGCCGCCGGTGGGCATGTTGTGCAGTGGCCGTTCGTAGTAACCCTTGACGACTTGGATCGCCGGTCGTTCGAGGAGAGGTTGAATAAGTCGCGCGACGTAGTCGGGCGTCGTGTTGAGAACATCAGCATCGAGAAAGACGACGATGTCTGCTGAACTCGACTCAAAGCCGGCCCTCATCGCGGAACCCTTTCCAGTGGGCCCGTGAAGAGAAACGACGCGCGCGCCGTGATGATCGGCGACGGTGGCCGTGTCGTCACTCGAGTGATCGTTGACGACAATGAGTTCGTCGACGAGGTGGTCGTGGACCTGGACCATGTCGAGGACCGAACCAATCGTCGTTGCTTCGTTCTTTGCGGGCACGATGACGGCGACCGTGGTCGCGCCTTTGAGAGCGCTCACGCGTTCGAGCGTGTAGCTCTCGCGCGAGAGGGTCCAGGGAACGTTGGCGTTGGTCATTGGGATGAGGATATGGGTCCGGCGCCTCCACTTGACAAGGGCAACGATGCAGTGTCAGACTTCATGAATCATCCAGAGCGACTGAGGGACGGCCCCGTTGAAGTCGCGACAACCAGTGTGAGCCCAGGGATTTTCCCTTCACACCAGGTGCCAAAGGCCGAACGATGAAAGGGAAGTCATGAGTTTCGCCACCGGTCTCATCTGTAAAGAGTGTGGATCCACCTACGCCACGGAAGCGCGCTATGCGTGCGATTACTGCTTCGGTCCGCTCGAGGTTGCCTACGACCTCGACGCCGCGCGAGGTGCGGTCACTCGCAAATCCATCCAGGAGGGCCCCGCGTCGATCTGGCGCTACGGGGACTTGCTGCCCGATCCTGGTCTAGAGCCGGTCGACCTTGGAGCTGGGTGGACGCCTTTGCGACGTGCCACGCGACTCGCCGAGGTACTCGGCGTCAAAGAGCTCTGGCTCAAAGACGACACCCGCAATCCCACCGGCTCCTTCAAGGACCGGGTGGTCTCGGTGGCCCTCTCGAGTGCGCGACGCCTCGGCTTTACGACGGCGGCCTGCGCCTCGACCGGAAACCTCGCCACCTCGGTCGCCGCCCACGCGGCGTCCATTGGCTGGCCGAGCGTCACCATCATCCCGGCCGACCTGGAGAAGTCCAAGATCGCCATGGCCGCCATCTTCGGCGGGACGGTCCTTGGGGTTGAGGGCAACTACGACGACGTGAATCGTCTCTGCGTTGAGTTGTTGGGCGAGCATCCGGACTGGGCCTTCGCCAACATCAACCTCCGCTCGTACTACGCCGAAGGGTCGAAGACCCTGGCCTTTGAGATCGCCGAGCAGCTCGGCTGGCGCACGCCCGACCAGGTCATCGTGCCCCTCGCTTCGGGAAGTCAGTTCACGAAGATCGCGAAGGGTTTCAAGCAGTTCATCGATCTGGAGTTGGTCGACGGCACGGCGCCCACTCTCTTTGGCGCCCAGGCGACCGGATGTTCTCCCATCGCCACCGCGTTCAGCGACGGCGCCGAGTTCATCACTCCCCAGCGCCCGAACACCATCGCGCGCTCGCTGGCGATTGGCAATCCGGCCGACGCCCCCTACGTGCTTGACGAACTTCGTCGCGGAGGTGGCGACTGCGGGTCCGTCGCGGACGACGAGATCCTCGAGTGCATTGAACTGCTGGCGAGGACCGAAGGAATTTTCGCCGAGACGGCCGGTGGTGTCACCATCGCGTCGCTGCGCCAACTGATCGAGCGTGGTTCGATTGACCGCGAAAAGTCGATCGTCGCCATCATCTCGGGCCACGGTCTCAAGACTCTGGACGCCGTGGTGGAAACCGCTACGGTGACCGCCACGATCAGCCCCTCACTGGAGTCGGCCGAGGCCGCGTTGGCCCAGCACCTCCTGGCAGCGGCGTCGTGAGCGTCGTCGTACGACTTCCGAGCCAGTTACGTTCCCTCGTGGGCGGCGCCGGAGAGATCCCCGTCGAGGCGACGACGGTTCGTGAAGCCATCTGGGCCGTCGAAGAAGGCCACCCGGGTCTCGCGACGCGGGTGCTCGACGATCAGGGGTCGCTGCGGCGCTTCGTCAACGTCTTTGTCGCTGATGAGGACGTGCGATTCCTGGACGGCCTCGACACGGTGGTGGCAGCCGGCCAGACCGTCTCCTTGGTTCCGGCGGTCGCCGGGGGCTGATCTGTCCGTTAGCACTCTCGGTCAGAGACTGCTAATATTGCTTTGCACCAAAAAGGTGTAACGCACTAGGAGGAAACCCGTGGCGAAACTGATCGCTTTTGACGAAGAGGCCCGACGTAGCCTCGAGCGCGGAATGAACAAACTGGCCGACGCCGTCCGCGTCACCCTTGGACCCAAGGGCCGCAACGTCGTGCTGGACAAGAAGTGGGGAGCCCCCACCATTACTAATGACGGTGTTTCGATCGCCAAAGAGATCGACCTCGAGGACCCGTTCGAGAAGATCGGCGCCGAGCTGGTCAAAGAAGTAGCGAAGAAGACCGACGACGTGGCCGGTGACGGCACCACGACCGCGACCGTTCTGGCCTGGGCCATGGTGCGCGAAGGACTGAAGAACGTCGCCGCTGGCGCCAACCCGATGTCGCTGAAGAAGGGCATCGAAGCCGCTGTCGAGGCAGCAGTTGCTTCACTGCACGACCTCGCCAAGCCCGCTGACACCAAAGAGCAGATTGCCCAAGTGGCGTCCATCTCCGCGGCCGACAACGAGATTGGTCAAATGATCGCCGACGCCATCGACAAGGTCGGTAAGGACGGCGTCATCACCGTCGAAGAGAGCCAGTCCTTTGGTATGGACATGGACCTCGTCGAAGGTATGCGTTTCGACAAGGGCTACATCGCGCCGTACTTTGCGACCGACCTCGAGCGCCAAGAGGCTGTTCTGGAAGACGCGTACGTGTTGCTCGTCTCGAGCAAGATCTCCTCAGTGCGCGACGTGCTCCCCGTTCTCGAAAAGGTGATGCAGTCGGGTCGCCCGTTGCTCATCATTGCCGAAGACGTCGAGGGTGAAGCCCTCGCAACCTTGGTCGTGAACAAGATTCGTGGCACGTTCAAGTCGGTTGCCGTGAAGGCGCCCGGATTTGGCGAGCGCCGCAAGGCCATGCTCCAAGACATCGCGATTCTGACCGGCGCGACGGTCATCTCCGAAGAGATTGGCCTCAAGTTGGACGCGGCGACGCTCGAACTGCTCGGCTCAGCTCACAAAGTCATCGTGACCAAGGACGAGACGACGATCGTCGAGGGTGCCGGTACCGAGGAAGACATCAAGGGCCGTATCTCTCAGATCAAGGCGGAGATCGAGAACACCGACTCCGACTACGACCGCGAGAAGCTCCAAGAGCGTCTGGCCAAGTTGTCCGGCGGCGTGGCCGTCATCAAGGTCGGAGCGGCAACCGAGGTTGAGTTGAAGGAAAAGAAGCACCGCATCGAAGACGCGGTCTCCACCACCAAGGCTGCCATCGAAGAGGGTGTCGTGCCCGGCGGTGGCGTGGCCTTGCTACGCAGTCAGACTCGCATCCTGGAAGCCGCCGAGAAGTTGAGCGGTGACGAGCAGACGGGTGCGCGCATGGTCGCTAAGGCCGTCGAAGCGCCTCTCAACCAGATTGCGGTCAACGCAGGCCTTGAAGGCGGAGTCATCGTCGACAAGGTGCGCCACCTCAAGAAGCCGACCGAAGGACTCAACGCCGCGACCGGGGAGTACGAGGACCTCATCGTGGCCGGTGTCATTGACGCGGCCAAGGTGACCCGTTCGGCTCTGCAAAATGCGGCCTCCATCGCGGCGTTGTTCTTGACGACCGAGTGCGTGATCGTCGACAAGCCCGAAGAGAAGTCGTCGGCGATGCCCGGCGGCGGAATGGACGACTACTAAATCGTTCTCACCGTAACTTTCGAACACACCGCGGGGCATTTGCCCCGCGGTGTGTTCGTTATGGTGCCCTAGTTTCTTCGGGTTGAATCCCCGTAGCATGGGCTTATGACCAGTCCCTCCCCACTCGGCCCCGCACGCGGACTGAACGTTCTGCACCTGTTCTGCCACCCCGAGCGTGACGTCGACGCTGGTGCGGTGCGAAAAGCCGTCGACGACGCCACCCACGATGGGCTTCAGATCGTGACCGCAGCGATCGTTGGCGCGAAAGCCGATACCTGCTTTCTCGCGCTTGGCGAAAACCTCTGGGATCTACGGCGCTTTCAGTCGAAGATTCAAGCGTCGGGCTTTCACGTGGCCGAAAGCTACGTGTCGGTCACCGAAGTGAGCGAGTACGCGGCCGGCATGCCCGAAGCAATGTTGCACGATCGGCTGTATCCGACGTTGCCACCCGAGGGCATGACAGCTTTTTGCTTTTATCCCATGTCCAAGCGCCGCGGCGAGGTCAACAACTGGTACCAACTTGATTACGACGCGCGCGAAGCGTTGATGCGCGGCCACGGGGCCATTGGGCGCACCTTCAAGGGACGGGTGTTGCAGCTCATCACCGGATCGTCGGGTCTCGACGACTGGGAGTGGGGAGTGACGTTGTTCGGTGTTCACGTCGACGATCTCAAAGAGTGCGTGTACACCATGCGCTTTGATGAGGCGTCAGCGCTGTACGCCGAGTTTGGACCGTTCTACACCGGCCTCGTGGGCAGCGTCGATGAGGTACTCGACGCGACGTTGGCCTGAGCGACTTGGCCGTCGTGATCGAATCGATCCCGGAAAAGTCGTTGCGTCGGTGGGCCGAGTCGCTCGCCGGCATTGCCAAGACCGGCCTCGGCTTCACCGATAGCCAGTACGAACGCGAACGCTTCGAAGAGGTATTGAAGATCGCGGCCGATATGAAGACGGCCGCCGACGAAGGGCTGGAAGGCGTCGTTGACGCCGACGGCTACGTCACGCAGTGGATGCGTGAAGTCGGAAGTGGAGTTCCGGGCTATCAGACGCCAAAAGTGGCGGTGGGTGCTGCGGTCACCAATGATCAAGGCCAGCTTCTTCTCATTCGTCGAGCCGACTCGGGGGTCTGGCTGTACCCGACGGGCTGGTGCGACGTTGGCTACTCGGCGCCCGAAGTCGTCGTAAAAGAAGTGCTCGAAGAAACCGGCATCGAGGCCCAACCGGTGCGCCTCATTGGCGTGCTCGACGGCATGCGCCTCGGGGAGTCGCGCATTCCGCTCTACTCGCTCTTGTTCTTCTGTCGCGCGGTCGGTGGTGAGTTGAAGCTCCACCCGCTCGAGGTGACCGACGCTGGCTGGTTCGACCGTGACGCGTTGCCGAGTCCGACCATTGGAGCCGACCGCTGGGCCGAGCCGGTCTTCGCCGCCATCGACGGTGAGCGCCGCGACGTCTACTACGACGATCTGCGTCGCCCGGTGTGGCGAGGTGAACAGTGACCGTCACCATCGAGAAGGTCCAGTTCGCGACCAACGAGATCGTGGAAGGGCTCAATCGCCTGTTGCCGCAACTCTCATCGAAGCCGCCGTCACTCACCATCGACGATGTCGAGCGCATGGTTCATTCGGAAGCGGCGACGCTGATGATCGCCGCGGACGAGGGCTACGTGGTGGGAACCCTCACGCTTGTCATCTTCGCGATTCCGACCGGACGTAGCGCGTGGATCGAAGACGTGGTCGTCGATTCCAGTGCGCGCGGTGCGGGAGTGGGTGAGCAGCTGACACTGGCCGCGATTGAAGAAGCGCGACTGCGTGGCGTGAGCTCCGTCAATCTGACCAGTCGACCTTCGCGCGAAGCGGCAAACGCCATGTACGTGAAACTGGGCTTCGGTCGGCGCGAGACCAATGTATATCGACTCACTCTTTAGGACACTGCGGAAGTGCCGGCGTCGCGCGTGAGCTCGCGCCGGAAGTACGCGATCGCCGTCGGCGTCCTCCTGGCGTGGGCCGTTATCACTCCCTTTATGTGGCGAGACCTTCGCCAGCGCGACAGTGCGGCGATTCGCGGACCCAAGGTGATCTGGTGGGTCGCGAGCACCAATCTGACCGGGTCGCTCGCGTACTGGCTGATTGGTCGACGACGTGTTGACGAAACGCTAACGGAAAGCCCCTGATGGACGGCCACCTCTGCGGGTGTGTCATCGGTTCTTTCATTGTGCAGCGGTGGTTGCGCGATGAAGTGCTGGCGAATGGGCGAGACGACTTATTAACGTGGTGTTCATGACTCGCCCTCAGCAGGTTCGACGCGTGCTCGCGGTGGGTGTCATTGCGTTCGCCGTTGGGTCCCTTGACTCGCTTGTCGGGGGCCAAGGAACGGGCCTACTGGGTGCCCTCGGTCAGACTGCTGCGCCGTGGTTCCTCTTGGCGTTCCTCGCTGGCGCAGCGACGAGCGATCGACGCTACATCCTCGGTGCCCTGAGTGGGCTCGGCGCCACGGTGTGTGCTTTGGTCGGTTTCTACTTCGTCAACAGCTTTATGTTCGCGTGGGGCACGTGGCCTCAGGATCTCCACTACGCGTTTGGAAGCGGCAAGATCTACTTTGAACTCGGGATGGTGAGCGGTCCGCTCTTTGGTTGGTGCGGAGCGTGGTGGAAGCAACATCTCTCGCTTGTTCCGGTCGTCGTGGTGGGTCTGTTCTTCGTCGCCGAGGCGCTCATTCGTGCCCCGCAGGCAGCCGTCTTCTATAACTACGCGGGCAAGGTTGCCACGATTGAAGCGGTGACCGGGGCACTGTGGATCGCGGTCGCGTTCTACACGACGTTGGCGCTACGCCAGCGTGACGGACTCGAGAACGCCGAAGGCTCGTCGCATCGATCGAGGTCGATGGACGGTCCGTTCGCACACGGGTAGCGACGTCTGTCGAAATCTTTTGTCGTGATTAGATAGGGACAACCTTAAAACGAGGTACTGCGTTGTCCGCCGAGAACTACATCATCGACATACTGCTCATTTTGCTGGTCTTGCGACAGCTGCGACCGCGCCAGTTGACGCCTCGCGTGATCGTTCTTCCTCTGATTCTGGTGGCGTGGGCGTGGATTTCGTATTTCAAAACATTCTCGCTCAATGGCCACGACGCCGAACTCATCGCGATCTTCACCGCCGTCGGCATCGCGCTCGGTATCGCCAGCGGACTGACGACCAAGGTGTGGGAGTCCGGTCAGAAACTGCTATTTCAGGCCGGCGTGATTGCGGCGGTGACGTGGATCGTCGGAATGGGATTTCGCTTGGGCTTTCAGATATGGGCATATTCCAAGGGTGGCGAAAAGTCGATCACAAACTTCTCCATCACGCACCACATCAACAGTTCTGAAGCGTGGGTGTGCGCACTCTTGTTGATGGCGCTGGGCCAAGTTCTCGCCCGCTTGGCCATTCTCCAGGGCCGCCTCTACTTTCACGACCGAGCCCAGCGCGCCGTCGCGCACTGAGCTAGGCGAGGTCTTTCTGCATCAGGACGTTCTTTACGTGAAAACCGGACGTCTCATAGAGGTGGCGCGCCACCGCGTTTGATCCAAAGACGTTCAGTCCCAGTTGGGTCGCGCCGTTGGCCCTCGCAAACTCTTCTGCCGCGGCCAGCGTTGGACGACTAAGACCGGTTCCGCGAAACTCTTCGTCGATCTCGATGTCGTAGATCCACCACTCGGAGTCGGACACGGGCGTTGTGCCCAGCCAGAGAGTGCCGACCTTCTCGTCGCCGCGAATCACGTCAAATACGTACTGGCCCTTGACCGGTTCGTCGCCGACCCAAAGCTGGGCGTCGTTACGGTCAATGTTTGCCTGCGCGGCCTCGAGCGAGTTGCCAGCTTCGAGGAGTTCGCTTCGATATCGCTCCCTTTCCACCTCGTGCCATCGATTGCGATCGTCGACGGACTTTTCGCGTAAGTGAATGCTCGCGTTACCTTCGGACATCAGACAACCAGTAGAAGCGCGAAGCCGTCGTAACCTTTCGAGCCCACGGTCTGGATGGCCGTCGCGCTGACGCGAGGATCGGCCGCGGCCAGCTCCAGAAAGAGTCGCACGCCGCGTACTCGCTCATCGGTGCTGTCGAGGTTCGCGACTTGCCCGTCGCGTACAATGTTGTCGGCCACGATGACGGTGCCGAGATGCGCGAGAGCGAGAGACAGTTCTAGATACTCGGGATACCCTTCCTTGTCAGCGTCGATGAAGATGAAGTCGAAGGGCTCTTCCTCATCAGCCACCATCGAGCGCAACGACTCCGCGGCGGGTCCCACCCGTATGTCGACAAGCTCTTCGAGACCGGCGCGATCGAGATTGGCGCGAGCCACTCGTGCGTGCGCAGGCTCGAGCTCGAGCGTGATGAGCTTGCCAATCGGCGGCAGGGCGCGGGCCAAGGAGATAGTGCTGTATCCACCGAGAGTGCCGATCTCGAGGATGCGTTGAGCGGTGCACATTCGAGCGAGCAACTCGAGCATCTTGCCCTGATTGGGCGCCACACTGATGGGCGGCAGTCCCGCCGCCTCACTATCGGCGAGCGCACTCAGAAGTGCCTCGTCCGACGGGGTGAGCAGCGAAACCAGATAGTTGTCGACCTCGGACCATTGTTTATCGTTCATGAACTTAGCCTCTCAGATGCGATCTCTCTCCAACCCCGCAGCACCTTACGCGCCCGGGGGAGAGCGTCGTCACAGAATTCTTAGCGGAGGCGAACAGTCCTTTGTCGATCGCGTAGTACCGTGACGACGAAATGAGACGTCGGGCGGCACTTAGGCGAATGCGCCCGTTACGACTGGCCGGGGTTGCGTCGTTCGCGGCTCTGACCTTTATCGCGGTTCCTGCCGGAGCCGTCACTAAGACGACGTACCGCGACACCACGCCGCAGAACGAAACGGCGGCGATTAAGCGCGTGCGCTGGATGTCGAATGTCGCGGTGTCGTATGCGAGCGGGTCGTGGACGTTTAGATCCGACGGACTCCCGACGTCGAACTTCGTGGCGACCAACTACGCCGTGCCGTCTAATCCACTTGACGTCAGCGCTTCGGGGGCGAGTATTCACTCGTCGGCGTCGGTTCTGACTGACCAAAACTACGATTACACGTTGCCGATCACGCCCGAGTACTCGAAGACCACCACGATCACTAATCAAGGTCCCATTGGTGTTCTCCTCGATGGCGCCGCGCTCTATAACCCCTATGAGGCCAATCACTCGACCGTCGCGACGGCCGACAACTTTGTCACGACCGTGAACGGCGTCTCCGCGTCGTTCCTCGACGACTGCGACGGACACCCGGGTCCGGGTGGGCAATATCACTATCACGGTCTGCCCACGTGTCTGGTGGCGTATGCGACCGGATCAACCGCGAAAGTCGCGTCGGTCACGTCGACAAGCGGCGCGACGACGTTGGCCGTCAGGGAGGACAACGCGGCCGCAAAGAAGCCCGTCGTTCTCGGATTCGCCTTCGATGGATACGGCATCTACGACAACGTGGCCATGAGTGGATCGATCGTTCCGGTGTCGGCGCTTGACGCGTGCAACGGGATCTTCTCGCCGGTACCCGGTTACCCTCACGGCGTGTACCACTACGTGTTGGAAAATGTGAAGGGTGCCCGATCGTCGATCGGTTGCTATCACGGGGTGGTGTCGTCGGCCTACACGCGCGCCTTGGAGGATGACCTTGGCATTCACTCCTCCGCGAGTGATGCGGCGGAGTCGAAGACTCCGGCAACAGCGCACAGCCTGGCCGCCAATACGAATGAGGACGATTTGTTAGCAGAGATGCTCCGTCTCAGCCCATGGAGTCACGACTGTTAAGGAATCGATGTCATCGCATATACCCCGATCGCTGATGAAAAAAGGAAAGGCAAAATTCGGATTGAAGTCTTTGACGACACGTCACACGCGTCGTCGTAGTCTCTTCAAATGACGGCATCCAGCGATGATGAGCATCCCTTTGGGGTGCCTGGGCATATCGTCTTTGCGCTAAACCAGCGCCTCGAGCGTTTGACGGAGGTGAGAAAAGCCTCGAAAGTCAAGGCTTTTGCACTCATGCGCAACGAAAATCGTTCCGCGCGCCAACTCGCGCGGAGGTTTTCGCTTGACGCGGAGACGACCGAGCGGATCGTGAGCTGGCATTCGACGAACACGAACAATCTTCTGAAGAGATTCCTCAGTTCGCGCCAATCGCCAGAGCATCCCATTGCCTACGTCGTTCCTCGCCCGAAATCCGTGGTGAAACGCGCGCTACGCACGCGGCCCATGCGTCACGCTGTGGGCTGGGTGCCGAGTTGGACCAGTAATCGCGCCGCCGACATTCAGTCGGCGTGGCTGTGGTTGATGGAC